>JAISIT010000047.1 GCA_031261915.1 Candidatus Methanoflexus mossambicus | reverse complement strand
ATTAAAAATAAAAAAAATTAAAAATAAAAAAAATTAAAAATAAAAAAAATTAAAAATAAAAAAAATTAAAAATAAAAAAAATTAAAAATAAAAAAAATTAAAAATAAAAAAAATTAAATAATCAAATTATTTAAAAGTCTTCTTATTGTTTTTATAATTTGATTCAACAACAGTTTTATAACAGTTTACCCATGCAGTTTTAGTATATTTCTTATGTAAAGAATAGTTATAAAAGTTAACTGTGGTGGTTATAGTCTTAGATGAACTGATAGCTTTAACAGAAGCAATTTTATAATAAGTTTTTTTACCAAATTTAAGATAAATAGCTATTTTATTTGCTTTTGAAGTAGTTTGTCCATAATTCTTAATACTAACGAGATATTTATTGCCAGATCGTTTAATTTTAGTAATTCTTAAATCTGCTTTAGATTTAACAGTTATAGTTTTACTAACAGTCAATCCATTAATATTTGAATCTAAATAGTTTGAATTTCCAGCATAACTAATAGTAAACTTCTTAGATCCAACAGAAAGTCCTTTAATATTGAAACTAACTTCTCCTTTAGTGTTAGTATTTTTATTATATGTTTTACCATTGAGTTTTAAAGTAATTCTTTGATTTTTTAATATTTGGCCATTATTCGTTTTTAAAACACCTTTAATAATTGCAGTTGATCCAACAGTAATAGATTTAGCAGTTATGGTTAATTTAGAATTAATTTTAGACTCTTCAAGGATATTCATCATGGAATTAAGTGAAATATTATTGTAATTATTATTATAATTATTATTTGAACTTGAATAGCTATTTGCTACTGCAGATAAAATGTGATGTCCTAATGAATAAGTTTTAGGAACATTGAAATTAAAAATAGCTATTCCCTTTGAATTTGTATATGATTTACCAATATACCCTAAATAATCATCATAAAATCTTACTTCAATATTTGATAATGGATTTCCATATTTATCTGAAACTTTAGCAGATAATTCAATTATTGAATCTATTTTTCCAGAAAAATCGTTGAAATCTAAATTAATAACTGATGGATTAACTGTTAATGTTGAATATATATATTCTTCTTTAAATCCATCCCCACTAACAATAGCTAAAATATTATAAGTTCCAATACCCATATCAGGAGTTATTCTCCAATTTAAGGTCAAATTAGAATAAATAGACGGATAAATAGAAGAAATAGAAAAATCAGAAGAAATAGATGAATTATAAATAGCTTCTCCAATGTATTCATAGCTATTTGTATTAGCATTATAAATATAAAATTTAGTTTTAACATTAGAACTATTAAGTTTCTCATTTCCACTTCTACTTCCATTTGCAACTCTTAATCCCATATTTAAATTAACAGAACCGTTTACATCAACATTGAAATCTGGAAACTTGCAGTCAAAGAAGTTTGCATAATTAGAATCAATAATATTATCTTTTGGAAGAGAAATAGCTTCATTACTTTCTCGATTATTAGATTTTAAGTAATTTTTTCTAAATATATTATTTTTAATATTAGAATCATTTAAATTAGAACTTACTGTATATTCTCCAGTGCTAATAATTAAATTATCATTGAAACTATTATTATTTGAACCATAATATAAAAATACTCCAGCATTTCCATAAAGTATAGCATCAGTGTGATTAACAGGATTAGAAATATTTATTTCAGAATTATTCTCTCCAACTACCATATTTCCAATTGCATTAATATCATTTCCAAAATAAGAATTATTAGATGTAGAATATAAAGCTATTCCATAGACATATTGCCCAACCCCATGAAGAGTATTATTATTTACTATATTATTATTAGAACTAAATGATTCAATAAGATAAATAATTCCACCATAAGAATCAACAGTGTTATTTTTAATAAAATTATATTCAGATATTTCTAAAGTAATACCATAAATAAAAGTATCTCCATTTAATTTAAATTGATTATTCTCTAAATATGTATTGTTACTGTGATAACCAGATATAAATCCATCCACATAATAGCTACCATTTATTTCAACAATATTATTTAAAAATTTATTATTTTTAGAATAGCTATTTCCAGTATTGGTTTCGGCTCCAAGAACTCCTAATCCATAAAGATATCTATCATTAGCATCAATGCATATTTGATTATTTGAAACTATATTATCATTAGAATCAAAGTAAAGATCAATTCCAACAATAGAATTCATATTATAATCATATTGACTGTGATTTTTACTAAGAGAAGAGTTTACAAAGACAATATTATTTTTTATACTATTATTTGAAGAATAAATTAAAATTATCCCATAAGTATGGAAAATTTCAGGAATTACATGCGCATTATCAATCATTACTTGACCATCAGAAGCTATTTCACCATCAAGACATGTTGCATCTGTAGTAAGAATTTCCCCGTCTATACAGACCTCATCACCAGATAAAATTTCACCATCAATACAGGTTTCACCATTATTAAGAATTTCCCCATCAATGCATATTTCACCAGAAACAACAGTAAAACCAGTTCCAGTAACTTGAACATTATTATTTTCAATTTTATTATTTTCACTACCAAGAACTAATATGCCAAAAGTTAAAAAATCCCCTTTAGCATGAATATTATTGTTTGTAATTATATTATTATCTGATTGAAGAAGATAAATCCCATAGGCATGTTTACCATTTTCAACATAGATATTGTTGTTATTTATAGTCACATCACTTGCATCAGAGATCAAAATAGGAACTGATTGAGCAGAATTATCCAAATAATAAATATTTAAGTTTTCTATTATCGCACCTTGAGCTATTACTTGAATAGATGTATCATATAAATTAGCAGAATTAGAAAGATCTATTGAATTACCAAAAAGATGAACTTTATATTGTAATATAATACCTTTATTGTAAAAATCACCAGTAAAATTTAATTTATCCCCATCTTTAATTATAGTATATGACTTATTTTTTTGCAATAAATTTCTTTTTCCATTTTTTGGAGAATGAGGGTTTGTCAATTTGTTCATAGTAGAGTGTTGTGAACCTATTGGTTAAAAACTCTTCATC
>JAISIT010000299.1 GCA_031261915.1 Candidatus Methanoflexus mossambicus | reverse complement strand
ATTAATATTAGAATTAGAATTAATATTAGAATTAGAATTAATATTAGAATTAGAATTAATATTAGAATTAGAATTAATATTAGAATTAGAATTAATATTAGAATTAGAATTAATATTATTACCTAAAGATTTTGATTTTAGTTGATTATAAAAAAGATATAAAGTTAAAAGAGGAAAGTTTATCCCTTTATTTCTATGCAGAGCCATAGTCCCAGCTATTCGTGGAGCTATTTCTAATAATTTATATTTATTGTTTTTATCAAGCTTAACTTGGAAAAACCAAGCCCCTTTAAAATTAAGTTTAGAATTGATTTTTAAAGCAATTTCTCTAATCTCGGATTTAACATCTAAAGTTGTAGCATTAACACTAATTCCATCTTTAACTCTTATTCTTTCTCTTTCACCAACAAACAAAAGTTCACCATCTTGCGAAAAACAATCAATTGTATACTCTTTTCCAGGTAAATACTCAACAGCTATTAAATTAGGATTATTTTCAATTAAAAAAACTAATTCCTCATAATTATTTGCAATAGCAACTCCTTTAGAACCTTGACCGATATCAGGTTTGAGAAAAATCGGATAATCATTAGAATCAAGTAACTCTGAAAATATTTCTTTTTCATATACTTTTGGAGTAAAATCTTCATTTTTAAAAAATTCATAGGTTTTCTTTTTAGAACGAGCTATTTTAGCTGTTTTTTCATCAGGAATTATTATTTCCACATTAATTTCATCTCTATGGTTTGAACATTTTAAAATTACATCATCATGGGCAGGATAAAGAAAATCTATTTCATATTTATTTATAATTTTATTTAAATAGCCAATAAATCCATTTTCATGAATATTAGGAAATCCATCTATATAATTTTTATAAACAAATTTTCCATGATCATCAACACTGGAACCACCAAAAATACTAAAATCCTTATTATATTTAAGAGCATTATGTATTTCTAAACCTATTTCAGAACCACAAGGAAAAACAAGAACATTCATAAGAAAACCTTAAAAACAAACTTTTATTTGCTTCGCAAACAAAAGTTTGATCAAAAAATAAAAAAATAAATTTAATATAAATAGTAAAACCAAAATAAAAAATAAAATAAAAAATAAAATAAAAATTAAAATAAAACTGAAAAGATGATTTAATAAATAAAAATATAATAAAATAATAATAAACTGTAAATTAAACATTAAATTTTTCAAATTCATTTAAAAATAAAATAATAAGTTCACTTATTTTATTAACAGTATCTAAAGATAAATCTGGATATATTGGTAAAGATAAAATACAATCACTTACTTTTTTAGAAACTGATAAATTTAAATCATAATTATAAACTGGAAACTCATTTGCTGAGGGATAAAAATATTTTTTCACAAAAACATTGGATTGATGGAGTTTTTTAAATAAAAAATCCCTTTGTTGATTAGAATCAAGAAGTATTGTGAAATAAGCATAGTTGCTTTTAACTTTTGGATCTATTTTAATTGTTTTAATAGCTGAAACCTCTTTAAAATTATTTTCATATAATTCATAAATATTTTTTCTCATTTCAATAGCATGACCAATTAACTCTAAATTACATATTCCCATAGCTGCTTCAAACTCATTCATTTTAGCATTTTGACCAATATAATCAACGGTTTCAACTTCAGGAGTAATTCCAAAATTTTTTAATGCTTTAAGTTTTAATATCAAGTCAGAATCATTAAAAGTCAAAGCTCCACCTTCTATTGAATTAAACACCTTAGTTGCATGAAATGAAAACATTGAAATATCTCCAAATTGACTAATTGGAATTCCATCAAATTCCACACCAAAGCAATGAGCAGCATCATAAATAACTTTCAAATCATGTTTTTTAGCTATTTTATCTATTTTTTTAAGATCACAAGGATTTCCAAAAACATGAACAGGTAAAATAGCTGAAGTATCATCAGTAATAAGTTCTTCAATTAAACTAACATCAATATTATAATTTTCACGATTTATATCGCAAAAAATTGGATTTAAATTATTTAAAGTAATTGCATGGGTAGTGGAAGCAAATGTAAACGGTGTGGTAATTACATCTCCCTTGAGATTTAAAGATTGAATAGCTATTTCTAAGGCAGAATGTCCATTAGAAAAAACTTCAACATGATCAGATTTTAATTTAGATTTAAGTTTTTCTTTAAATTCATTAACAATTGGTCCATTGTTAGTTAACCACTGTTTATCCCATATTCTTTCAAGATATTCATTGTATTTTTCTAAATCAGGTAACAATGGTTTTGTAACTAATACTGGATCTTTAAATTTTAAATCTTCATGATTTTTTGTTAGTGATTGTGAGTTATCTTTCATTTTTACCATATTCTTTTTAGTAAGAAAAATTACTATGTTTCTTAAATATCTCTTCTATATACTTAGATAATTTCAATACATTAAGTTTATTTTGATTATTTTTAGATAATATATCATAATTTATATTTATTCTATTATTTAAATTATTATCTTCAATATTACTTCCTAAATTAATATTTTTTAAATTAATATCATTAAAATTATTAATATTACTATCACAATTACCAATATCACAATTAAAATTATCAATTATTTCATCGATTAAAATAGTAAAATAGCTATAATTAGTTTCTAAACCTTCTTTTCTGAAAATATTAAAAAGTGGAGCTGATTTTTCAAATAAAACCAATAATTCCTCATCAGAAAGCTTAGATAAGTGAACTTTTTGAATCCATGACTTTAAATTGGTATTTAAAAAATATTTAAAGTAATCACTACTACCAAGTGATTTAAATAGCTCATAGGTTTGATAAAAAATATTTAATAGCTCATAAAATAGCTTAAAATTTCCTGAATGGATAACAGATTTGTCTTCTGAATTTCTTATTCTATAACAAACTATTTCATCAGTTATAAATGAAATTCCATTTGCAAGTAAAAAACATTTAGCTACAAAGTAGGCATCTTGAGCTGGAAGACTATCTGGAAATGTAATATCATTCTGGACTATGAATTCTCGCCTATAAATCTTTGCCCAAAGTGATGGGGGAGTTGAAAGAATTGTTGGACGTTTTTTTACATTTTCAACATGAAAATTTGTCATGTTAAAGAACTTTTTAGGAATTAATTCACCATTAATATCTTTAAAATATGTTCCAAATGCTATATCACCACCAAATTCTGTTATAGTATCATGAAGAAGCCCACAAGCATTAGAAGTGTATCTATCATCGTTATCAAGAAACATTAGATATTTTCCACTTGCATTAGCTATTCCAATGTTTCTTCCTTGTGAAGTAGTCTGTTCATCTAAAAAAATCGATTTAAAATTCTTATACTTTTTTGAATACTCTTTCATTATATTAGAGCTATTATCCTTAGAAGCATCATCAACCATTATCACTTCTAAGTTTTCAAGTGGAAATGATTGATTTAAAATAGAATCTAAAGCATATTTTAGATATTTTTCACTATTGTATACTGGAATTATAATGCTGATTTCTGGCGTCATAATTTAACCATTAATATTTTAATTTATAAAACTTATTAAAACATAAATCAATAGCCAAAGACTTTTTTAGTTTTAGTTTTAGTTTTTGAATTGGGATTTGACTTTTCTTCTGTTGAAAGCTATTACGAGTTGGGTTGTTGTTTCTGGGTTGAATGGTAAGTCGTAGTTTTTATCATTTATTTGCTTGAATCCTTCTTTGATTTTCTCGTCTAAACTTTTATCTAATTTATCTTCGTCTTCTTCTTTTGTGTATTTACATTCTATTACTATATTTTGGTTGTTGTATTGTAGTAGTGCATCTAATCGTCCGATGTTAGTTTGTATTTCTCCAATAATATTGAATCCTAAGGTTTTAAGCCATAATAGGAATATACTGTTGTAGTAGTCTTCATGTTTTATGTGTATATCATAGGGTATTTGTGATAAAATCTTTTCAATACTTATATTTAATCCCTGGGTATCTTTGTTTTGGAATTGGTCTAAAACGGTCTTTGCGGTTTCTTTAACAGTTATATAGTTTATATTTGAGTAGATGTTTAATAGATATTCTAATAATGAATTTTCTACTTCGAAATTGGGAACTTCTAATGTATATTTTTTTTGAAGTGAATCATCCCTTTCTATTTTGGTTATGGTTAAATATCCTGTTTGGAATAGTAAAGGTAATTGTTTTATTTCTAAGGGTTCAAATTCATTGAATTCATTTTTAGTTACTTTTATTGGCTTTACAATAGGTTCTAAGTCATTATTTATCTTTAATAAATCTATTAAAAATGTAGGTGTTCCCGTGGTAAACCAATTATTGGAAAAATCATGTTCAAATAGTAGTAATAAAGTTGAGTATGGATTATAAATCTTTGTTTTACCATCCCAACTATAACCATTATACCATAATTGTATTAAGTCCATAATCTTATCATAAGTTAAATCAAAGCTATCTGCAAGTTCTTGTATATGTTCATGGAAATGGTATTCTAAATCTTCTTGTGTGTATCCACAAATAGTTGAATAGTCTGGATTTAATGTTAAATCTGTTAAGTTGTTTAATTTAGAGAATATTGATGTTTTAGAGAATTTACTTACTCCGGTTATGAATATGAAATGGATATATTTTTCCGTTGTTTTCATTACCTCATAAAATTCACTGAGAACTTTTCTATTTTCATCAGCTATTTTTAATTCGCTTAAATTTTCTATTATTGGCTTATCATATTCATCGATTAAAATTACAAGTTCTTTTCCTGTTTTTTCAGCTATTTCTATGATTAATGTTTCAAATTTATCGGATAAAATTTCAATTCCATTTATATCTATATTATACGTTTTTGCAGTTCGATCTAAAAAAAATGAAAGTGATTTAGTTAGTTCTTCTGGAGAACTTCGTCCTCTACTTCCTAAATCTAAATGGATAATAGGATAAGTTTCATTCCAATTCCACTTGTCATAGATATATAATCCTTCAAATAGCTTCTTATTTCCTTCAAACAACTGTTCTAATGTAGAAATGAGTAATGACTTACCAAACCGTCGTGGACGTGATAAAAAGTATTTTTCTCCAGGAGCAACCATTTTATATATGTATTCTGTTTTATCTACATAAACATAATCATTTTCACGAATTTTTATAAAATCAGCCATTCCTTTAGGTAATCTTTTCATTTTAATAACCTCATTAATCGTGTAATTTATATTTAAAACTTTATTTTTTTATTGTTTAACAAAAATTAAAATTTTTTTTTTAGTTTTTCTTTATTTAAATGTTTAGTATTTTAGCTATTTTTTTAATCAAACTTTTTTTTAAAAGTTTGTTTCTTTTATTTGAAAGTTCATTTTTCAAGTTAGAAAACGAAGTTTTCTTTATTTAATTCTTTCTTTAAGTTTTTTAAGTCATCTTTATCATAATATAATAATATCTTATTATAAATATATAAATATTTTTAAATATAATTAAAATATAATTAAAATAGATAAATACAGGAGTATAAAATTATTTTTTAGTTTTTGAATTGGCATTTGACTTTTTTTCTGTTAAAAGCTATTACAACTTGGGTTGTTGTTTGTTTATTGAATGATAAGTCGTAGTTTTTATTATTTATCTGTGAGAATCCTTCTTTGATTTTTTCATCTAAACTTTTATCTAATTTATTTTCGTCTTCTTCTTTTGTGTATTTCCATCCAATTACAATTTTTTCATCATTGTATTTTAATAATGTGTCTAATCCTCCGTTGTTGGTTTGTATTTCTCCGATTATATTGAATTTTAATGTTTTAAACCATAAGAGGAATATGATATTGTAGTAGTCAACGCACTTTATGTCTATATCGTAGGGTATTTTTGATAAGACCTTTTTTATGCTTCTACTTAATCCTTCGGCATCTTTAGTTTGGAATTGGTCTAAAATAGTCTTTGCAGTGTCTTTAACATTAATATACATAATATTAGCATAAATATTTAGTAAATAGCCAAATAATGATTTTTCTATTTCAAAGTTTGGAACTTCTAATGTATATTTTTCATCACCCATTTCATCCAATTCAATGTTTGTTATTGTTAAATATCCTGTTTGAAAAAGTAAAGGTAATTGTTTTATTTCTAAGGGTTCAAATTCATCAAATGCAGTTTTACTTACTTTTATAGGTTTTAGAATAGGTTCTAAGTCACTAGTTGTCTTTAATAAATCTATTAGAAATGATGGTGATCCTGTGGTAAACCAGTTATTGGAAAAACCCTGTTCAAATAAGAGTAAGAGTATTGCATAAGGATTATAAACATTTGTTTTCCCATCCCAGCTATATCCATTATACCATAGTTGTATTAAGCTCATAATTTTATCATAATGGAAATTAAATCTATTTGCAAGTGATTGTATATGTTCATGGAAATGATATTCTAAGTCTTCTTGTGTGTATCCACAAATAGCTGAATATTCTGGATTTAATGTTAAATCTGTTAAATTATTTATTTTAGATAATATTGATGTTTTAGAGAGTTTTGAAACTCCTGTTATGAATATAAAATGAATATATTCTTCCATTGTTGTCATTACTCCATAGAAATCCATTATAATTTCTTTATTTGCTTGTGCTACTTCTAATTCACTTATATTATCAATTATTGCTTCATCATATTCATCGATTAAAATTACAAGCTTTTTTCCTGTTTTTTTAGCTATTTTTTCAATTAATTCTTCAAATCGATCATATAAATCATTATCGCTTAATTTTATTTGATAATCTTTGGCAGTACGATCTAAGAATATATTAAGTGATTTAATTAAGTTTTCTGGTGGACTTTTTGTTCTACTTCCAAAATCTAAATGAATAATAGGATAATTTTCATTCCAATTCCATTTATCATAAATATATAATCCTTCAAATAGCACCTTATTTCCTTTAAACAACTGTTTTAATGTATTTAAGAGTAATGATTTACCAAATCGCCGTGGACGAGATAAAAAATATTTTTTTCCACTCTTAAACATTTTATAAATGTATTTTGTTTTATCCACATAAATATAATCGTTTTTACGAATTTTTATAAAATCAGCTATTCCGTCAGGTAATCTTTTCATTTTAATACCTCATTAATTGCATATTTTATTTTAAAAGTTTATTTTGCTGTTTAAATAATGTTATAATTATTTATTAAAATTTTTTTATTTTCATTTTTAATAATATTCAATATATTTTTTATTTAATATAAATATTATGTTATTTTTTACAAGTCAAATTTAATTAATTAAAAGAACAATAAAAATAATGTATATTTTTATACAACAAAGCTTTAAATAATACATTAAACATATATGAATATAACATGATAAAAATAAAACTTAGATAAAAAAAATTAATAATATCTACTTAAAATATCTATAAATTACTTTTAATATATAATATACTTAGTTTTATTATTAACTATATTAATTTATATTATCTTAAATTAACTTATATCATCTTAAATTAATTTGTATTAATTTATATTAATTTATATTAACTAAATGAAACTAAATGACATAAAATACAATAAATAATATTTACTATAAAATAAATAATCTTCTTAATTTAACAATAAATATAAAAAAATAAAAAAAATCACTGATTATCATGATATATCCAAATATTGAGGAAATTAAAAAAATACAAGAAAAAAACGAATATGGAATAATACCAATAGCTACTGAAATATTATCAGACATTATAACTCCTATTGAAGCATTAAAAAAGCTAAAAAGAATTAGTAAACATTGTTTTATATTAGAAAGTGTTGAAGATTCAAAACAATGGGGTAGATACTCATTTTTAGGATTTGATCCTAAATTAGAAATTACTTGCAAAGATAATTTATTAAAAATAACTGAAAACATTGCAAAGGATGAAAATAATAATAAAACTAAAGTTGTTGAAAAAACAACAGATAATCCAAATAAATATATTAGAAAAATCCTTAAAAAATATAAAAGTCCAAATATAAAAGATTTACCTCCATTTACAGGAGGATTAGTTGGATATTTTTCTTATGATTATATAAAATATAGTGAACCTTCTTTAAAATTAGATGCAACAGACAGAGAATCTTTTAAAGATGTTGATTTAATGTTGTTTGATAAACTTATAGTTTTTGATAACTTTAAACAGAAAATATTTTTAATATATAATATAAAAATAAAAGATTTATCAAATAAGAAAATAGAAATTGAATATAATGAAGGAATTAAAGAATTAAAGAAATTAAAAGATATTTTAACTAATAAAAATCTAAAAGAAGAAAAAGAAGATAGTTTAACTTTAAAAACCGAATTTGAACCATTGTTTTCCAAAGAAAAATTTGTAAAAATGGTAGAAAAAGCAAAAAATTATATAAAAGAAGGAGATATTTTCCAAGTGGTTTTATCAAATCCAATAAGCGCTCAAATAGCCGGAGGGCTGTTAGATAGTTATAGAATACTTAGAACAACAAATCCTTCACCATATATGTTTTATTTCTCAAGTGATGATATTGAAATATCTGGAGCATCACCAGAAACCTTAGTAAAACTAAATAACAATAAACTTTTCTCCTATCCACTTGCTGGAACAAAACCAAGAGGAAAAACTCCAGAAGAAGATTTAATTCTTGAAAAAGAGCTATTAACTGATGAAAAAGAACTTGCAGAACATAACATGCTTGTTGATTTAGGAAGAAACGATGTTGGAAAGGTAAGTAAAATCGGAACAGTTAAAGTAGAAAAATATCTCTCAATAGAGAAGTTTTCCCATGTTATGCATATTGGATCAACGGTTACAGGAGAAATTAGAGAAGATAAAGATGCAATAGATGTTATTAATGCGATTCTTCCAGCAGGAACCCTTTCAGGAGCACCAAAGATAAGAGCATGCGAAATAATCAATGAATTAGAAGACAATAAAAGAGGAATTTATGGTGGAGCTATTGGCTATTTAGGATTTAATGGAAGTATGGATACCTGTATAGCTATTAGAATAGCTTTTAAAAAACATGATAAGGTTTTTATCAGAAGTGGAGCTGGAATTGTAGCAGATAGCATAGCTGAAAAAGAGTATGAAGAATGCATTAATAAAGCTCAAGCAGTTATAAATGCCTTAAAATTATCAGAATATGGAATTTAAGAATATATATTAAAAAAAATAATATTAAAAATAATATTAAAAATAATATTAAAAATAATATTAAAAAATAGATTAATATTAGAATTAAAACTTATTGAGGGAAAAAATGATATTATTAATAGACAATTACGATAGTTTTTCCTATAATCTTTATCAAATGATAGGAGAAATTAATCCAGAAATAAAAGTAGTTAGAAACGATAAAATTAATATTAATGAAATAAAAAAACTTAATCCAAGCCATATCATCATATCTCCAGGTCCAGGACGCCCAGAAAATGCTGGAATTTCAATGGAAATTATAAATGAGTTTTATGATAAAATACCTATTTTAGGTGTTTGTTTAGGTCATCAAGCTATTTTTTCATCTTTTGGAGGAACAGTATCTTATGCAAATAACTTATATCATGGAAAAACATCAAAAATATCATTAATTAGAACAAATTACCTTTTTAATGGATTAAATGAAAGTATAATAGTTGGAAGATACCATTCATTAATAGCTATTAAAGAAACCCTACCAAAAGAGATTAAAATAATAGCAGAAAGTGATGAAGGTGAAATAATGGCAATAGCTCATGAAAAATATCCAGTTTATGGAGTTCAATTTCATCCAGAATCCATTTTAACACCAAGTGGTTTGGAAATACTTAAAAACTTTTTATTGAAAACTTATTAAATATTTAAAGATACTAAAAATGCCTAAAAAATACCTAAAAATACTAAAAAATACTAAAAAATACTAAAAATACCTAAAAATGCTCAAAAATACCCAAAAAATATATTTAAAACAGATTATAATCAAATTAGAGGAAAAAAATATGATTAAAGAATCTATATTAAAATTAGTAAAAGGAAAAGACATTTCATATAAATCAGCATTCAAATCAATGGACGAAATAATGAATGGAGAAGCAACAGATGTGCAAATGAGTGCCTATTTAACTGCACTATCACTTAAAGGAGAAACAATTGATGAAATAACTGCTTCAGCCCAATCAATGCGAGACCATTGTGTTAAGCTATTACATGAAATGGATGTCTTAGAAATTGTTGGAACTGGAGGTGATGGCTCAAATTCTTTTAATATTTCCACCATATCCTCATTGGTTATCTCTGCTGGAGGAGTTCCCGTTGCAAAACATGGAAATAGAGCAGCTTCAAGTGCGTGTGGTGCTGCAGATGTTTTAGAACATCTCGGAGTGAATATTGAAATATCTCCAGAGACAAGCACAAGTTTACTTAAAGAAATTGGAATTTGTTTTTTGTTTGCTCAAAATTACCATATTTCTATGAAATATGTAGCTCCAATAAGGCGAGAATTAGGAATAAGAACAATATTTAATATTCTTGGACCATTATCAAATCCTGCTGGAGCAAAACGAGAAGTTATGGGAGTATATGATGAATCATTAGTAAAACCATTGGCTCAAGTTCTTTGTAATCTTGGAGTTAAAAATGCTATGGTTGTTTATGGTCAAGATTCTCTTGATGAAATATCAATTTCAGCACCAACAACGGTCTGTGAAATAAAAAATGGAAAATTTTCAGACTATCAAATTGAACCAGAAGATTTTGGATTAAAAAAAGCTCCAAAAATAGCTATTAAAGGTGGATTACCAAAAGAAAATGCTCAAATAGCTAAAAATATTTTAAATGGAGAACTTGGAGCAAAAAGAGATGCGATCCTTTTAAATAGTGCTGCTGGATTATACATTGGTGGAAAAGTAAATTCAATAGACAAAGGAATTAATTTAGCTGAAAAACTATTAGATGACAAAAAAGCCAAAGAACAATTAGAAAAATTCATTACATTATCCAATAGTATTCCTTAAATTATCAGATATAAACTAAATTATCAAATAGTTTAACATTATAAACTAAGTATAACCATTCAAATTAAGTATAACCATCAAAAGTTTAATTATAAAAATTATAAAACTTTAATAATAAATTTAACATAAAATTAAATATAACATTAAATATAAATATAATCAATAAAAACGATGAATAAAATGATTTTAGATAAAATTGTCAAAAAAAGAACTGAACGAATTAAACAGCAAAAGGAAAAACTTCCATTAAATGAACTAATTCAAAATATTGATTTAAAAAATATTAAAAATTCAAATCACAGTTTTCCATTTGAAAAAGCATTAAAACGAGAGAAAAAATCAGATATTTCAATAATAGCTGAAGTAAAAAGAGCTTCACCATCAAAAGGATTAATAGCTGAAAATTTTAATCCAATAGAAATAGCTAAAGAATATGAAAAAAGTGGTACATCAGCTATTTCCGTTTTAACAGAACCAGATTTCTTTAAAGGCAAAAATGAATATATTACAGAAATAGCTAAAAATATAACTATCCCTATTCTTAGAAAAGATTTCATAATAGATGAATATATGATTTATGAAGCAAAAATAATAGGTGCATCAGCTATTTTGTTAATTGTTTCCATATTGAAAGAATCCCAATTAAAAAATTACATTGAAATAGCGAATAATCTTGGATTATCAGCATTAATAGAAGCACATAATGAAGAAGAAATAAAAATAGCTATTAATTGCGGAGCAAGAATTATTGGAGTAAATAATAGAAATCTCAAAGATTTTACAGTAAATCTCAATAATAGTATTAATTTAAGAAAATTAGTTCCAAAAGACCTATTATTTGTTTCTGAAAGTGGAATTAAAACTCCCCAAGATATTAAAAAATTAAAAGATAATGATATTGATGCAGTTCTTATTGGAGAATCCTTAATGAAATCCAATAATAAAAAAGAAATGATAAATTCATTTAAAAATGCTTAAATTTTTAGATATTTTTTATACGTATATACGTATAAAATTATTTAAAAAATAACTTATAACTAAAATTATTATTAAAATCTCTATTATTAAAATCTCTATTATTAAA
>JAISIT010000294.1 GCA_031261915.1 Candidatus Methanoflexus mossambicus | reverse complement strand
CAGTGGTGGTGGTGCTATTTATTATATGGGTGGTAGTGGTTTTGTTGTGGGTAATTCTAGTTTTAGTTTTAATACTGCTACCGGGTTATCTGGTGTTATTTATAATATGGGTGGTAGTGGTTTTGTTGTGGGTGATTCTAGTTTTAGTTCTAATACTGTCTATACTACTGGTACTGATGTTGGTGGTGTTATTTATATTAGGGGGTGTAGTGGTTTTGTTGTGGGTAATTCTAGTTTTAGTTCTAATACTGGCCATCAGGATCTTAGTACTGTTATTTATATTGGCTCTTCTAATAAGGGTAATATAACTTATAATCGTTTTGTGAATAATTTTGCGAGTGATGATAAAGCTATTTATATTAGTTCTGGTTCTAATGTTAATCTTAGCAGTAATTGGTTTGGTTCTAATAATATCACTGGAATGATTAGTGGTTCTAATTATATTTTAGATGATTATTTTATATTACTTCTTAATTATTCTCCAAATGGCAATAACACTATAATAAATAGCTCTGTTAATAAATCTAAAGGAAATTATATTTTATCATTTTATTTAGCTTTAAATACAAGTAATTCTACCCATATATTTAATGATACTGCTTATTTACTTCCTGAATTTAATAAAACTATTATTATTAATAATGGAACATATAATACTACTTATAATACTACTGCTAATGGATTTTCAAGTGAAGCTCTTCCACTTACATTTAATAATCAATTAATAGCTATTCATGCTCTTGTAGATAATGAAGACCTTTCACTTTCTCTTTTACTTGAAAAACCTGATTATACTAATGGTCTTTATGTTAATAGCTCATGGAGTGATCATAATGAGGATGGGTCTTCTTGGGATAGTCCATTTGTTAATTTAAAGTCTGCTCTTGATGCAATTATTAAATATGATTTAAACAGCACTAACTGTAATTTTACTATTCATATTGCTGGAGATGACTCTACACATTTAAATAATTATACTGGTAATGGTATTAATGTTAATTTGACTTTAAATAGCTCTTATGATAATTTAACTATTCTTGGGAGTTATGGTTCAGCAGTATTCGACGGTGAAAGTCAATATCGCATATTTACCATATCAGGAAATAATATATGTTTAGAAAACATTGAATTTAATAACGGTAAATCTGATTATGGTGGAGCTATTTATAATACTGGTTATAATCTTAGTGTTAGTGGTTCTATTTTTAATAATAATTCTGCAGAGAATGGTGGTGCTATTTTTAATCATGATGGTAATGATTTTAGTGTTAGTGGTTCTGATTTTAATAATAACTCTGTTGTGGGTTATGGTGGAGCTATTTATAATACTGGTGATAATTTTAGTGTTAGTGGTTCTATTTTTAATAATAATTCTGCAGTTGATGGTGGAGCTATTGAGAATTATGGTGATAATATGAGTGTTAGTGGTTCTATTTTTAATAATAATTCTGTTTCGGGTTATGGTGGAGCTATTGATAATAGTGGTGATAATGTTAATATAAATTATAATAGCTTTGTTAATAATTCTGCTTATAATGGTTCAGCTATTTATAGTTCTGATTCTAATGTTAATATTAATATTAGTAGTAATTGGTTTGGTTCTAATAATATTAATGGAATGATTGATGGTTCTAATTATATTTTAGATGATTATTTTGTTGTTTTTCTTAAATATTTGCCATCTAATAACTTTTTAACCTCATCTGATGATGATATTGATGTTGCTGCTGATTCTTATCGGCTTGTTTATTTATTTGCTTTAAATACTAGTAGTGGTGATGATATATTTAATTCTACTGTTTCTAATTTGCATGATTTTGATGTTCGGCTTGCTTTAAGTAATGGTTCTCTTATTCCTATGTCTATTCATGATGCTTACTATGAAACTGATCTTGTGGCTCTTGGTTTTGTAGATAGTATGTTTATTAATGCAGTTGTGGATAATGAGGATCTTACACTTAAGCTTAATGTTATTGACTATTCTAATGGGCTTTATGTTAATTCTTCTGCTTCTGCTGGTGGAGATGGTCATAATTGGAGCTGTGCATTTACTAATCTCTCTGATGCACTTAATGCAATTGTTAAATATAGATTAAATAGCAGTAACTGTAACTTTACCATTCATATTGCAGGTAGTGGTCTTGGTGGAGCTATTAATTATACTGGTTCTAGGGTTAATGTTAATTTAGATTTAAATAGCTCATACAATAATTTAAATATTCTTGGGAGTTATGGTCCAGCAGTATTTGACGGTGAAAGTCAATATCTCATATTTACCATATCTGGAAATAATATAATCTTAGAAAACATTGAATTTAATAACGGTAAAGCTTCAATTGGTGGAGCTATTTATAATTATGGTCATAATCTTAGTATTTTGAGTTCTAATTTTAATAATAACTCTGCAGGTTATAGTGCTGGGGCTATTTATACTAATGGTGTTAATATGTGTATTAGGAGTTCTAATTTTAATAATAACGCTGCACCTTATGGTGGAGCTATTTATACTGCTTATGAAAGTTATATGTTAAATTCAAACATTATGAATTCTAATTTTACTAATAATTCTGCAAATAGAGGTGGTGGAGCTATTTATAATATGGATCATAATCTTAGCATTAAGGGTTCTATTTTTAATAATAATTCTGCAGAGGATTATGGTGGTGCTATTGAGAATCATGGAGATAATATTTGTATTAGTGGTTCTAATTTTACTGATAATTATGCAGAGGATTATGGTGGAGCTGTTTATGCTCCATGGGGTAATTTAACTATTATTAATTCTAATCTTTTTAATAATTCTGTTATTAATGGTTCTGGTGGAGCTATTTATATTAATGTAAGTTCAAATATAAAAAATAGTAATTTTACAAAAAATACAGCATTTTTAGATGGGGAAAATGATATTTATGGTGGTGGTGCAATATTTAATGATAAGGGTGGTGTTTTAAATATTGAAAATTCTAATTTTAATGAGAATAATGCAAGTTATTATGGTGGAGCTATTTATAGTTATGATGATAGTAAGTTAAATATCAGTTCTTCTAATTTTACGGATAATTCTGCAAATGATGGTGGAGCTATTTACTCTAAAATCTTTTTAAATATTCATAATACTAATTTTACAAATAATCATGCATTTTACAATGGTGGTCGTGGAGAAGGTGGGGTTATTTATACAACAGAAGGTTTAAATATCACAGAATCTGAATTTAATAACAATAATGCAATTAAAGGAGGAGCTATTTACCTTAAATCTAAATCTAAAAGCTATATTGAAAACTCTAAATTCAATAATAATTTTGCAACTGATTCTGGTGGTGTTATTTATACTGATCTTTTGAGCTTATTAACTATTTCAAACTCTGTATTTAATGACAATGGACTTAAAGGAAATAGTAAAGGTCCTGATGATTTGTATGGAGGAGTTATTTTTATTTATGAACATATAAGTTCTAATGATATTGGTAGTTTAAATATTTATAATTCAAGCTTTATTAATAATTTTATAGATTATAATCATGATTATGGTGGTGTTATTCATGCTAAGTATACTGATTTAACTATTGTTGATTCTAATTTTATTAATAATTCTGCAAGTGATTCTGGTGGTGCGATTTATCTTGATAAAAATAGCAGTTTAACTCTTAGTAATTCTAATTTTACTAATAATTCTGCAAAAAATAAAGGTGGTGCTATTTATACTGCTTATGAAAGTTATAATTCAAACATTATGAATTCTAATTTCAATAATAACTCTGCTGGTTATGGTGGAGCTATTTATAATGATAGGAGTAATAATTTCAGTATTATTTCTAATAACTTTGTAAATAATAGAAATAATAGTATTTTAATCTTTAATGCAAATAATGTTTTTATTAACCATAATCGCATCTATGATATGGATAAAAATCATATTGCAGTTAATATAACCAATGATACAATTATAAGTGATGTTAATTGGGATTTAAATTACAATTGGTGGGGAAATAACACTCCAGATACAAATTACAATGGTCTTAATAATTATTTCGTTGTCAATATGATTAAAAATAATTTAACTAACTATCTCTACACCATTCACCTAAATGGTAGCAATGACGGTTCTCTTTTTGAAAATAAACTTCCAAGCTTTAATGGAAGTGTTTATTTTAATTATAGTAATAATACTGCTTTGGTATTTGATTCTAACTTTAATGCAAACAATTCACATCCATTAAATATTAATTCTGCAGAAATAGCTATTTTTACTGTTGACGACTGGAAAAGCGAATTTAATAATAAAATAACTAATATTGCTATCAATAATGAAAGTGGAACTAAATACAGCAGAATAGCCATATTAAATGCTTCTATCGATGCTGAAGATGGAAACAATACTGGAATCGACATTATTTTCTATATCAATGGTGAAATAGTAGGACATAATATAACAAATAATCTTGGCAATGCATATTATCACTATAAAGTTTCTTTCACTGGAAATTTCACCTATGAAGTATGTAATAATGATTCTAATCATTTTCCAACAAATAGTTCAAAGATTTATGGAGAATTTATCAAATCCAACACCAATATAACCATTAATTCCAATCCTAACGGTTCTAAATATAATAATAGTGTTATTTTTAATGCTACGGTTTTTGATGAATTTGGTAATCATTTAACTGGTGATCGTGTTGATTTTTATATTAATAGTAAATTTATAGGTTCTAATATTACTGATTCTAATGGTATAGCTATTTTTAATTATCTTGTGGGTTTTGTTGGTGGTTATAATCTTACAGTATGCTTTAATGGAACTGATAATTATAATTTTGATAGTGATTCTGTTTTTGGTGAATTTGTTAAAGCTAATTCTAATATAATCATTAATTCTAATATTAATGGTTCTAAATATGATAATGGTGTTGTTCTTAATGCTACGGTTCTTGATGAGTTTGGTAATCATTTAAATAATCTTAGTGTTGATTTTTATGTTAATGGTGTATTTATTGGTTATAATGTTACGGATTCTAATGGTATGGCTATTTTTAATTATCTTGTGGGTTTTGTTGGTGGTTATAATCTTACAGTATGCTTTAATGGAACTGATAATTATAATTTTGATAGTGATTCTGTTTTTGGTGATTTTGTTAAAGCTGATTCTAATATAATTATTAATTCTAATATTAATGGTTCTAAATATGGTGATGGTGTTGTTCTTAATGCTACGGTTCTTGATGAGTTTGGTAATACTTTAAATAGTGTTATTGTTGATTTTTATATTAATAATATATTTATTGGTTCTAATAGCACTGATTCTAATGGTATAGCTATTTTTAATTATCTTGTGGGTTTTGTTGGTGGTTATAATCTTACTGTGGTCTTTAATGGAACTGATAATTATAATTTTGATAGTGTTTCTGTTTTTGGGGAATTTATTAATCTAACTAAGGTAAATTCTAATATTGCTATTAATTCCAATAGTAATGGATCTAAATATGGAGATAATGTTATTCTTAATGCTACTCTTCTTGATGAGTATGATAATCCTTTAAATGGTGTTAATGTTGATTTCTATATTAATGGAATATTTATTGGTTCTAATATTACGGGTTCTGATGGAATAGCTATTTTGAATTTTAATGTAAACTTTACTAATCAATATAATTTAAATGCAACCTTTAATGGTAATGAGAATTATACTGGTGATAGTGATTCTGTTTCTGGTGAGTTTGTTAAAGGTGATGCAATTATCAATCTTAAAACTATTCCTAAAACTGTAAATATAAATAGTAAACTTACAATTAAAGGTAATTTAACAGATAACAATGGTAAAATATTAAATGGAAACTATAAACTTAAAATTAAAGTCAATAATGGCAAATCTTATACTTATGATGTTGATGTTGTAGATGGTTTATGGAATTTAACCATAAGTAATCCAAGACTTGCAACAACTAATATCGAAATTACTTTAGAAAATAATTCAAATTATGAAATTAAAGAAACTAAAAAACTCAAATACAATGTTGTTAAAATTAAAACTATTATTACAGTTTCAACACCAAAAATCACAGCTGGTAAAAAAACCAATATTGTAGTTACTTTAAAAGATACAGATGGTAAGATCCTTAAAGGTAAAAAGCTTATTGTTAAATCTAAATACCTTAAAAAACCATTCAAAGCTATTACAAATAGTAAAGGTCAAATTAGTATCCGTGTTTATGTTTCTGCTATTGGAAAATACACAGGAACTGTTGAATTTGCTGGAGATAATATTTATGATAAATCTAAAAAAACCATAACCCAAATAGTCACAGGACTTCCAGATTTAACATTCAGTAAGATCAAAAGAATTAAATCTTCTAACTATCAATTAGCAGTATATACCGTGACAATTAAAAATATAGGCAAAGGAGATTCACCTAAGACACAATTATACATGCAACATTGGAAATACAATGGATGGAAATCAAAGATAACAAAAGTCAATATCAAAGCTATTGGAGCAGGTAAATCAATTACTTTAACTGTTAAATTCCTACCAGATCGAGGAAGCCACAGAACTTGCAAATATCAATGGTTTTATATAAATCCACTTAAAAACTTTAAGGAAATCTCCTATAAAAACAATTTAAAATATTTAATGTCATAAAAGCCATTACTGTCAACTTAAGGATTTTTGATTTAATTTTTTTATAAAAAAATGATTATTGTTAAATTTAAAATGAATAAAAAATAATTTTTGATAAAAATTTTGATAAGTTTTTTCTTAAGTTGACAGATAAAAACCATTAGTTTATTTTATACCATTATTTAAATTATTAATTTTAATATTAAATAATAATAATTATAATTTTAATATTAAATAATAATAATTATAATTATAATATTAAT
>JAISIT010000282.1 GCA_031261915.1 Candidatus Methanoflexus mossambicus | reverse complement strand
ACAATACAACCATTAATATAATTATGATTGAGAAGTACAAAACATTAAAAAATAGACAGGATATACACAAAGTTGCTCACAATGAAGTTCACAACCAAATATCACCACATCTACCAAACCTACATCAAATCTAAAAAAATTAGACTATCATCAAAAAACATGAATATAAAAATAGAAATCATTATATTTTTATGATAAATTATAAACATGAAATTTTGCCATCATACATTAAAAATGATTTTCATAGTTTAAAATATTACTTAAACTCTAACCAATATCATGAACACATGGCTCATCTTATACACAAACTAACAACATTAACAAAAATAATTAGAACAAATTGTAAAAAATATTAAACATAAAAACTATACAAAAAAGATTATATTTTTTAAAAAAATAATTATAATCAGTAAGAAAATAAAACATAGGAAAATTATGCTTTTAATTACAATCTAATCATCATATCTATGTATTATCATAATAGTAACACAATACTAATAAAATAACACAATACTAATAAAATACTAATAAATTTTTAATAATAAATTATGATATGGGAGATAATAAATTATAATATAAAAATAATAAATTATAATAACTTATAATAAATTTAAATATATTATTAAACATAATATTATTATTAATCTTATTCATTAGATAATATTATACAATCATATCAATTAGTAACTTTACTTTTACATGAGATATTATATATTGTTATATATTACAAAATTATAAAATTTAATTATAAAATTTAATTATAAAATTTAAAAAAAATAAATTAACGTTAAATAAATTTAAATTAAAAATTAAGTATAATAAAATAAAAAAGATATTAAAATAATTAGATTAAATCTATTAAAAGGTATTAAAAGGTATTAAAAGGTATTAAAATGAATGAAAAGAAAATTATAATTAAAAAAAATGGACCATATATGGTTAAAGGTGGTATCCCATTATACACTATAGAAAATATTATTGATGAAAACGGTTATCCTATAGGATATAGTGAAAAAAAATTAGTTAAAACTGGTCCAAACTATGCATTATGCCGATGTGGTCAATCCAAAAATAAACCATTCTGTGATGGAACTCATATTGCTGGAAATTTTGATGGTAGAGAAATAGCTAAAGTAAATGATTTTTCCAACAATCTTCAAAATTTTGAAACAGAAAAATATGAATTAATAGATTCTCCAATAATGTGTGATCATTCAAAGTTTTGCCTTAGAGCAGGAGGTATTAGGAACTTAATGGTAAATGGAGATGATGAATCAATAGCTATTGCAAAAGAAGAAGCAAAAAATTGTCCTTCTGGAAGATTAACATTAGTAGATAAAGATAGTGATTATACAAGTGAAGAAAAATATGAAAAAGAAATTATTTTAATCTATGATAATAATACAAAAAAGAATGGTCAAATTTGGGTTAGAGGTGGTATTCCAGTTATTGGAGAAGATGATGAAGGAAATGAAAAAAAATATGAAGTTAGAAATCGTGTGACTTTATGTAGATGTAGTAATTCTGAGCATAAACCATTTTGTGATGGAACTCATTGGGTTTCATCAGAATTTAAAGCAAATTTTAGAGAAAAATGGAATTTAGATTAAATTATTAAACATATTAATAAATATATTTAAAAAATATATTTAAAAAATAAATATATTTAAAAATTAAGTATTAATAACCATTATTTAAAATTGTGATAAAATGCTTGGAGAAAAAGAATTAATAAAACTATTTCCAGATTTTAAAGAATTAATTCAGCCTGCTGGAATCGATTTAGCTCTTGATAAAATTTATATTCAAAAAACTGCTGGTTCACTTATTGATAATGAAAAGAATTTACCTGAAATTGAAGAGCTTGATGGTCCAGTTTATACTTTAAAAAGTAAAACTGCATATCTTGGAAGTATTGATCGTAAAATAAAAATTCCTAAAGGTTATGCTATGCTTTATAAACCTCGTTCAACTTTACTTCGTTCTTTTGTTTCTGTTCAAACCGCTGTTGGAGATCCAGGATTTTATGGAACTTTAATGTTTATGATTTATAATCATGGAGATTTTGATTACAAAATTAAACAAGGAGACAGAATAGCTCAAGGTGTTGTCTTTAATGTAGACGGTTCTGGAGAATATAACGGAGCTTACCAAGAGAAATAAATAAAATAAAATTTAATAAAAGAAAATTAATATGTAAAATTTGAATACATAAAAATTAAAGCGATATGTTTATATATTCATATCACTAAATAATAATATATAACTAATATTTATATTATTATACCCAATAATGAATAATCAAATTAATTTAAAATTATAGGTGATAGTGTGACAGTGAAGATAGATACTGATAAATGTGGACATATCACAAATTGTCCTGCAGCAGGATTATGTATTCAAATATGTGAATCTGAAGCATTAGTTAATGAAAATGATGATGTTAAAGTCATTGATGGTAATTGTACAGATTGCGACTTATGTATAATGAATTGTCCAAATCAAGCAATTTCAAAAGCTTAAAATAATAAGGAAGTGAATATTATGGCTAAAGTTTCACGAAAAGGTAATGAACTACGAGAATTAATCCATAAAAATGATAATTGTGTTGGATGTGGAATATGTGCTGATTTATGTCCAACAACAGCTATTCGACTTGGTCCAGTTCTTCCAATAGCTAGAGGAATTATTGATATGGACTTAATATCCATAAATCATGACAAATGTGTTTTATGTGGATTATGTTCAAATGTTTGCATATTTAATGCTCTTGAATTAACTATTAATGGTAAAAAAACCAGTTCAATAGATAATTATCCTGTTTGGGAAATAGGTACTTCTATTAATGATGATGAATGTATTTTATGTGGAAAATGTGAAAAATATTGCCCACGAAATTCAATATTTGTCAAAAGACAATTACCTAAACTTGAGGATTTAGTGATTGGAGAAATAAAAACAGAAGTTGATAAATGTATTAATTGTCAAATTTGTGTTGAAATGTGTCCAAATGAAGCTATTTCAATTCAAACTGGTAATGATTGTAAAAAGAATGAATTAACTCCGACTGGCATTGATATTGATAAATCAAAATGTGTTTATTGTAAAATTTGTCAAAAAGTCTGTCCTGAAGATGCATTGCAGATTTTCTGCACCACCTGTATGAAAAATGATACAATATCTCCTGTTGAAATCGAAGGAATGGCACTTTTAGATAATGAAACTTGTGTAAATTGTGGTTGGTGTGAAAGTATTTGTCCAACATCAGCTATTACTACAAATAAACCATTTACTGGCGAAGTAGTCATTACAGAAACTGAAGAAAACTTTTGTAAAGGATCAGACTGTAATGCATGCTTAGATGTTTGTCCATGCAATGCAATCACATTAGATGAAAATAATAAAGCAGTTTTTAACAACACTGTTTGTAATCTTTGTGGTGCTTGTAGTAAAGTTTGTCCACAAAGGATATTAACAATAAATAGAACATCAATAGCTCTTAATAACATTAAATCAATTGCATGGAAAAATATTATTAATAATTTAACTCAATAAATAATATTTTCCTATATTCTTTTTTTATCATTTATTAAATTTAATAATTTATATTCTAAAAACATAAAATCATATTATTCATAAATATTCTATTTATTATATTTATTCTATTTATTTTATAAATTATAGATATTGTACTTAACTAATTTTATTTCTATCATTTTAGATTTTATTTATTTCTTTATAATATCTAATATTATAACTTTTTTTTAATTTTAGTTATATATTCACTATTTATTTAAAATTAAAATCAGATTTAATTATTAATATGTTAATTAATTTTAAAATTAAAATACTAAAAATATTAAAATAAATATTACAAATTAAAAACACAAGAAAATATATCTAAAAAATATCTAAAAAATATCTAAAAAAAGAAAAAATAAATAAAAATAATAGAAAAAATAAAAAAATTATTCTATAATTTTAGATTTAACTATCTCAACACGTTTAAGAGGATAAATCTTTTTAACCTTGTGATAAATCTCAGAAGCAAATCTACCATTAACAGCAGATTCTATAAGATTTTCAAAAGACCTTTCAGATCCTGATTCTTGAACTAATTTAATGATAGTTTCTCTCATTAATTTTTGTTGAGAAGATTTTGCTCTTCTTGTAGTAATAGCTAAAACATGGAGTTTAAGTTTAACATCATCTTTAGTTTTAACAGTAACAAAAGCATCAACCCTGCTTGTTCCTCTTCTAATCATACTACGAACATAATCTGATGTTACTTGATGACCAATGAATTTAGTATTAGCAATATTAGCAGCCACATTGTTGACTTCAAATTTTAATTTAATATACTGTTTAGAGAAGTCTCCTGCTAATTCACGCATAGTAACATCAACTCTCCTACCAATTAAAAATTCAGGATCTTTAACAGGAGTTTCACCAATAACTTTATCATTAAAAGCTACAGGAGTTTTAATAGTAAACCACTCTTTTTCTTTCCATGTATCACGGACTCTTCGTTTCTTTGCCTTCGCCATAACTATCTCTCATAGAATATTTTACAAAATACCAAATAATATATTGAATATAATATATTTTTCATTAAATAAACATAGTTCTCACTACATTATAATTTTAAAATAAGTTAATCTTAAGTTATAAAAATAAAAAATAGTAACTAATAAAAATAGCAATATTTATAGTTTTATAATTAAAAATAATCAAATTTATAGCTATTTAATTAAAAAAAAGCTCATAAAAATAGCTAAAATCTCTAAAAATAACAGTCCAAATTACTTATTCCGCCCATAAAGGTTATATCATAAATTTATATTTAATCATATATAAAGGTTATGATGAAAATTTAATTTTTAATAGAAAATAATAAAATTATAAAAAAAAATAAAAAAAAATAAAAAAAAATAAAAAAAAATAAAAAAAAATAAAAAAAAATAAAAAAAAATAAAAAAAATAAAAAAAATAAATTCAAGAATG
This sequence comes from Candidatus Methanoflexus mossambicus, assembly GCA_031261915.1. Lineage (GTDB taxonomy): Archaea > Methanobacteriota > Methanobacteria > Methanobacteriales > Methanobacteriaceae > Methanoflexus > Methanoflexus mossambicus. Next base: position 1,143 of record JAISIT010000282.1, on the reverse strand, counting down.
CATAAATTTATAATGATCAATAAATCTCTTTAAAACATCTTCTATTGATCCTTCATCTTGAATGAATTTTAATCCTGCATCTTCTATCCCAATTTTAGACTTAAAACCAGTTTGAATAGCTATTATAAAATCACAATCAAATATTTTCTTTAAAACTATTGGCCATTGATGTTTTTCATTTAAATTGATTTCAATAGTTCTTTTTTCAATAAAATCAGTTTTCTCACCATCAAATCCATATACATATACAGAATTTGCTTTACCAAAATGTAAATCAACATTTTTCCCATCAGAAGATGCAATAGCTATTTTCATAGAAACCCCAATTAAAACAACAATCAAAATTTAAATCCAAACAATACTAAATCTAAACAGTTTTAGATCAAAACAGTATTAAATCCAAACAGTATTAAATCCAAACAATTTATTTATTAATCAAATTAATTAATTTAGCAACATTTTTACCAAAAAGTTCAATATTATCTATCCCTTCGCTATCCTCAATAGCTGTTCCTTCAAGACCACCAAAAACCATATTCCAATAGTTTGATCCTACAATTATCATTTCATTGATGTTGAAAAACATTGACATTTCTTGTAATGTTAAGGTTTGTCCTCCTCTTCTTGCAACAGCAATAGGTCCTCCAACCATCCATGATAAAAATTTATTTGTGGCTCTTGAAACTTTTCCAATTCTCTGAAGTGCAGCCATAATGTCTGCTCTTGCAGTTCCAAAATAAACTGGTGCAGCAGGAATAAAACCTTGAGAATTTCTTATTTTATCAATTATTTCGGGTAAACCATCATTTAAAACACAATTTCCTTTTTCTACACATTTATTACAAGCAATACAAGATTTAATATCTTTTCCTTTTAAATCAATGATTTCTACTTCAATTCCTTGACTTTCAATAGCTTTAGCACACACATTTAAAACATCTTTTGTATTACTTTGTTTTCTTGGACTGGAATTTAATAAAATAACTTTATACATTAAAACACCTTATAATATTTAATATTACCATTAATAATATTAAAAATAATAATATTAAAAATAATAATATTAAAAATAATAATATTAAAAATAATAATATTAAAAATAATAATATTAAAAATAATAATATTAAAAATAATAATATTAAA
>JAISIT010000279.1 GCA_031261915.1 Candidatus Methanoflexus mossambicus | reverse complement strand
TTTTTTATTAGTTTTATTAGATTTATTAGTTTTATTAGTTTTATTAGTTTTATTAGTTTTATTAGTTTTATTAGTTTTATTAGTTTTATTAGTTTTATTAGTTTTATTAGTTTTATTAGTTTTATTTCATTGTTTTTAACATATAATATTGTTTTATTAAGAGGTATTAAAATGAAATGTCCACTGTGTGGGAGTGAAAATTTAGAAACACTTAAATCAAAGAATTTTTCTTCAAAAAAAGAAGAAATCAGTGAATTTTTATTTAAATGTCAAGATTGTGATTCTGTTTTTAAAGATTCGATAAAAACTCCAAGGCAACGAAGTTATCGTCTGATTATTAGTGAAAATGATAGTTCTAAAAAGACATTCATAGATATTTATCCTGATGATGTGTTAAATAGTGGGGATGTTTTACTTTCTGATCTGGGACAAGTTAAAATTAATTCTCTTGAGCTTAACTCTGGTAAACGAGTGGATTCTGCTATTGCAAAAGATATTTTAACAATATGGGCATCATCTTTAGAGATTCCTTCAAGAATTGGTTTGTCTGTAAATCTTCAAGGTGAAGTCCAATCGTATAAAGTTGATTTAGCAAGAGATTTTCGATTTGAAATTGATGATGTTTTAAAAATTGAAGATTACATTGCAAGAGTTCATGGAATTAAAACTAATGATCGTAAGATGAATAAAGGTGGGGCAGTTGCTGATGTTATAAAAAGAGTTTACACAACTCCTGTAAAGTTTAAACACTATGATTATGATTTAACAAATAATATTGCTTCTAAAAAAATATCAAATAAATTTAAACGATGATTTTAATATATTTTTAAACATTAATAGATTTTTAATTAATATATTTTTTAGGATTAAGATATTTTTAAAGATTAAGATATATTTTTTAAGATATTATGAATAATTTAAAAGATAATGTTATTGAAAGTAATAGCTATAAACCTAAAGTGTTTATTGAAACTTTTGGATGTACATTTAATAAAGCAGATAGTGAGATTATTGCAGGCAATCTAATTGAAAATGGGATTGTTTTAGTTGATAAAATTGATAATGCTGATGTTGCTATTGTAAATACATGTTATGTTAAAAATCCTACTGAAAGTAAAGTTACCACACGAATTCATAAGCTTCAAAAAGAGTTTCCTGAGCTTAAAATTGTTGTGAGTGGATGTATGGTAGAGATAGATCCAGAAAAATTAAATAAAATAGCTCCAAATAGCTCTTGGATTGGACCACATAAGCTTAATACTGCTACGGAAGTTGTGAATGCAACTATTAATGGAAATATTTTGCGAAAATCTGGATTTACTAAAGATTCAAAGGTGGGTCTGGTTAAAAAATCTTTTGATAAACATATACATATTATTCAGATATGTGAGGGCTGTTTAGGTGCTTGCACATACTGTTGCACTCGTTTTGCACGAGGTCCATTAAATAGCTATCCAATAGAAGATATTGTGACCGAAGCAAAGGAAGCTATTAATAATGGGGCAGTAGAAATCCAATTAACTGCTCAAGATACTGCAGCATTTGGAAAAGATACTGGAGAGAAATTATCAACACTTATAACGAAAATAGCCACACTTGATGGTGAATTTAGAGTTCGTATTGGAATGATGCATCCTAAAAACCTTGGCGATGATTTAAATGATGTTATTAATGGATATAAACATGATAAAATTTATAAATTCATTCATTTGCCTATTCAAACAGGAAGTAACAAGGTATTAAAAGAGATGAAACGAGGACATACTGTTGAAGAGTATTATGATATTGTTAAACAGTTTAAAATAGCTATTCCCGAGATTACATTGGCAACAGATATAATTGTGGGTTATCCAACTGAAAACAATGATGATTTTAAGGATACAGTAAATTTCTTAAAAGATCTTAAGCCAAATATTATTCATTTATCTAAATATAAACATAGAAAAGGTGCAAGTTCTTCTAATTTAGATGAAATCCCTTATGATTTAATGAAAAAACGATCTAAATATTTGTCTGAAATTAAAACAGCTATTACTAAAAATGAAAATAATGAACTAATTGGAAAAACAGTTAAAGCTATTGTCATAGAAAAAGGGAAAAAATCAGGTTATTTAGCAAAAACTGATAATTACCTGCCATTAATTTTAGAAGACGCCGAAATTGGAAAGTTTGTTAATGTAAAGATTACAGAAGTTACAGGTACTTATTTAAAAGGGAAAATTATTTAATTTTGTTTTGCCTTAGGAAGTTTTTTTTATGAGAAACTTTTTATTTTTATTGAATCTTAATATTTCTATTTAAGTATCTTCTATTAATTATTTTTTTATTAACTATTTTTAACTATTTCTAATATTTATAGTAATATCTCTATTAATTTTTATATTAATTTTTTTCATTAGAATTTTGTTAAAATTTTTATTTTTACTGATAAATTAATATTTTTTCCTTATTTAAACTATTTTATATCTTAAAGTTTTTATATTTTAAATGTTATATTGTCTATTTTTTATATTAATTTTGAATAAAATTTTATAGTTAAAAATCGAAATGTTTATATATGAAGTTATACAAAGTAATTTTGGAGGTGAAAAAATGCGTGACTTAGAATTACCTGTTGCACCTGTTGGTCGTATATTAAAAAATGCTGGCGCACAAAGAATTGCTGACGATGCTAAAGAAGCTTTAGCTGAAGCTTTAGAAGCAAAAGGTGAAGCAATAGCTAAAGTAGCTGTTACTTATGCTAAACATGCTGGTAGAAAAACCATTAAAGCTGATGATATTAAATTAGCTATTAAATAATTGATTTATTTCAATATTTTTTCTTTTAAATAGTATTTTATAAGAATTAATGAAATTTAAATTATTAAAATTTAGATTATTAAAATTTAATTTTGAAATTTTTATTATTTATAATATTTTTTATTATTTTTATTTTTTAATTTTTTAATTTTTTCATGTTTTTTAATTTTTTCATCGAAACTATTATATATGATGAAAATAAAAAATAATATTGTAATTAAAATTTTTCATTATTTCTTATTGAGAAATTTTATTATTATAGAATTTATTATTCTAAATATTTGAAAATTTTAATTAATACTTTCTTTTGGACCGGTGGTCTAGGGGTATGATACCGCCTTGACATGGCGGTGATCGTGAGTTCGAATCTCGCCCGGTCCATTTGCCGTGGTAGTTCAGTTGGGAGAACGCTAGACTGAAGATCTAGATGTCGCTGGTTCAAGTCCGGCCCACGGCATAGTTATTGCTTTTTTTTTAGATTTTTAGAGGTAATTGTAATATTTATTTTTCTACTTATTTTTTAGATATTTTATGTTTTTTTTTTAAATGATTTTCATAATTTTTATATTAATCCTGTTTTTTCTTTATGATTATTATAGTTTTCACTAATTTTTTGGAATTCTTCTATGATTTTAGCTCCAGATGATGTTCCAATATGATCAGCACCAGCAGATAATAATCTAAAAGCAGTTTTATAGTCTTTTATTCCTCCAGATGCTTTAATTTTTGTGTTTGGAACAATTCTTTTAATTCTTCGAATGTCTGTTGCTTTTGCTCCAGTTACATTGTTAAATCCAGTGGATGTTTTTATAAAGTCTGTTCCAGCATCAGAAGCTATTTTTGAAACTTCTTCTATTTCTCTTTTATTTAAAAGTCCAGTTTCTAATATTGTTTTAATAATTACATTTTTGTCTTCATTATTTTTTGAAATATTCACTATTTGTTCTATTTCTTCTTTAACAGTATCATAATCTCCAGCTTTAATTGCTGAAATGTTTATAACCATATCTAATTCATCAGCACCATTTGCTATGGAGTTTATTGCTTCGTTTAATTTTATAGGGATTTCATGATGACCTAAAGGGAATCCTACAACGGTTCCAACTTTAATATTAGTATTTTTTAACTTATTTTTAGCATAACTTACATAATATGGGCTTACAACAATACTATAAAAGTTATACTTTATTGCATCATTTATTAATTGATCAATATCTTCTTTTTTCGCATTATTGTTTAAATTGGTGCTTTCAATTACTTTTGCTAGTTCTTTGCTTGATTTAAAATTTATCATTGTATTTACCTCTTCATTCTTAGATTATATTAGATTATATTAGATTATATTAGATTATATTAGATTATATTAGATTATATTAGATTATATTAGAT
>JAISIT010000242.1 GCA_031261915.1 Candidatus Methanoflexus mossambicus | reverse complement strand
ATAATTATTTTTAATAAAAATTATGGTTTTAATATTCATATAAAAAAAGTTATTACTTAGTTTTTTAGACATGTTATTATTAAAATTATTATTATTTGTATTACTATTTTTATTAAATTAAAAATATTATAAATTTAAATAAAAGTATTACTAATTGGAAATGTATTTTTTTATTGTAAAATTAATATTAATATTTATATTTGTATTACTTTAAACGAAATTTAAAAAAATCATAAAATTTATTAAAATTTTAATATTATTTAATAAAAATCAATAAAAACATGTAAAAAATCAATAAAACTTGAAAATATTTAAAATGAAATTAATGATAATGAAAATTTTATTGAAATCTCTGGAAATTTTTCTATTTATTTATAAGTAAAAGTTCGCATTCTTACATAGAATGCGAACCTTTATATATTATAATAATCTAATAAAATTATAACTATACTTGAATTAGAATATAGTCATAATTATAAGTATGATAAGTAATATTTTGTATAAATTACTATGTTTTATGATATTTTTAAAAATCCTTGAAAACATAGAAAAATACTTGCTACATATATGCTACATATATATGTAGTTATTAAAAAACATCAATTTATTGGGTTTTTAATTTTTTTATTAAAATTATTCATTTTTTCACTAAATTTTTTTAGCTATTATACAACATAAATGATTTTTATGATAATTTCAACAATAGATCTTAATTTACAGTTAAATCAATATTGTGATGAACTGGAAGTTCTTAGAAATCTTTCTCAAAAAACTATAAAAAACTATAGATTAACAAATAAAGTATTTATAGATTTTTTAAATAAAAATAATCTTGAAATAGCTGAAAATGCTGAAGAAATCTTAAAAAAATATATAATATATTTGAAAAAAAACAATAATAATAGCTATTCTTCAATAAACAAGTATTTACAACAAATAATTCAATTTTTAAGCTATTTAGGGTTTAATGTAAATATCCAATTACCAAAAGATAATTCTAAAAATAAGAAAATTAAATATTTAAAACCTTTAGAAATAGCTGAAGTCCTTGAAACAATACCTGAACATCTTATTCGTGATAAAGCAATAATACAAACACTTTACAGGAGTGGACTTCGTGTAAGTGAGTTATGTAATTTAAAAAAAAGTGATCTTGATTTAAATAGCAATGATAAAGCAATAGCTATTAGTGTATTTGATGGTAAAGGAGGAAAGGATAGAACAGTTTATATTGATGATGATACATTAAAATTAATAAAAACTATGATTTATAAAAGAACAAGAAAGAATAAAAAAGATATTAATGATTATTTATTTACAAACAATAAACGAGAAAGGATTTCAGAAAGAAGTATTCAAAAATTAGTAAAAAAATATGCAATTAAAACAGATGAAAGATTAAAAAAAGAAGGAAAAAACTTTAATTTAGTTGAAAGATTAACTCCCCATTCTCTTAGACATTCATTTACTATTTACTTATTAAATTATAGTAATAGACCTATAAATGAAGTTCAACAGCTATTAGGTCATAGTAGTATTCAAACAACTCAAATTTACAGTAAAGTCGATGATGCAACAATAAAACAAGCTTATGAAACAGTTGAATGGTAAATTTAAATGTTTTAATATGTTAATAAATAGTTATATTTACTAATTAACTATTTATCAAGATTAAATATTTATTTAAGTTTAATTTAAGTCTAATTTAACTTTATTCAACATAATTGAATTTTTTCTCTAAAATTGGAATTACCAATAGTCCAATTACGGCAAATATTATACAAAGTATATATGGAGGCAAAATAAATGATTGGGCTGAAGATAATCCATTAATAATATTTGTGCAAGGTTCTCGTAATGTTCCTGCCATTAAGCCAATTAAAAATGCCATAGTAAAGTTTTTATAATGTTCTAATAAGTAATTTAATAATTTTGAAAATGATAAAATTCCAATTAATGCTCCAATCATGAAAACAATTATGTCAACGATTTTAAAACTATGTAATGCGTCTAGCATATAATAATATTGTCCTAAAAACATTAAAACTAATGATCCTGCAATTCCAGGCAGTATAAATGCACAAATAGATATCATAGCTGAAAAGAATATGACAATTAATGAATGATTACCAGCTATTGGATTTAATCCTACAAAAATAAAAGCACCTATAAATGCAAGTATTGAAATAATAATTGAAATAATTGTTGAAATATGTGATTGCTTTTGCATGTGAGTGTATAAAAGATAAGCAGATGAAATAATTAATCCAAGGAAAAATGCAAATGTATAAACGGGATAAAATTCAATTAAATAGCTAATAACTTTTGAAAATGTTACAAGAGCAATAGCCATTCCTATACCTAATGGAATAAAGAATTTTAAATCAATTTCTTCTAAAAATATTTCCTTAAATTTAGAAAAATCTCCAGTAAAAAGTGGTTTGATAAATTGTAATTTAACTTTACTTATACTGCCGACTAATTTATCATACATTCCTGTAATCAGTGCCATTGTCCCTCCAGAAAAGCCAGGAGTTGTTTCCACTGATCCCATTAAAAATCCTCGAATAAAAATCCCAAAAAATTCTTTTAAGTTTATTTTCATAATTTCACTATTTAATATTTAAAGTTGATATTAGTTTGATAAATATTATTACATTTATATTAATTTTCATTAAATTTAATATTATATACATTAATCTATTTAATATAGTTATAATATAGTTATAATATATATTTAATATAAATATGATAATTTTATTATATAAAGATTTTGTATAACTTAATTTAATAATT
>JAISIT010000231.1 GCA_031261915.1 Candidatus Methanoflexus mossambicus | reverse complement strand
ATTAATATTTTTATAATTAATATTTTTATAATTAATATTTTTATAATTAATATTTTTATAATTAATATTTTTATAATTAATATTTTTATAATTAATATTTTTATAATTAATATTTTTATAATTAGTAATATATTTATTAAATTAAATAAATATATTTATATGCTTAAATTTGATGAATTTTTTTTATTGGAAATAGAAATATATGATTTATAATTATTATAATTAAATGTAAATTTTATAATTAAATATATAAATTTAATAAAATTTTAGCTGATTTAGTTGTGGATTATAAAAAGTTGTGGATTATAAAAAGTTAGGATTTAAAAAGTTATGGATTAATAAAATTTCTAAAATATAATAAAATGTGATTAAATGATTAACGCTAAACATATGCCTTTATGGCTTGATATTGATAAAAAAGTAGAGTTTGAAGAATTAACTAATAATATTGAAACTGATGTTGTCGTTATTGGTGGTGGTGTTGCAGGACTTTCAATAGCTACAATGTTAAAAAAAGAAGGGTTAAATGTTGTTGTTTTAGAATCAAATAGAATAGGGGAGTATATCACTGGAACTACTACTGCAAAGGTTAGTTATACTTCAAGTTTAATTTACAGTCATATTTTATCTAATTTTGGTGAAGATTTTGCTTTGAAATTTAAAGAAGCATATTTTACAGGTTTTGAAAATATTCTTCAAATTATTAATGACTTAAATATTGATTGTGACCAAAAGAGAGTTCCATTTTATATTTTATCTGAAGATGAAAGCAAAACAGATATATTATATAATGAAGTTGAAGCACTTAAAAAATTAAATATTCCTGCAAAAATTGTAGAAAACATTCCTTTTCCTTATGAACATATACATAAAGCTTTAGTTCATGAAAATCAATTAGAATTAAATCCAATTAAATATCTTTATGGTCTTGCAAATTTTATTAATGATTCTATTTGTAATTCTATTAATAATACTTGTAATAATATGTCTTATGTCTTTGAAAATAGTAAAGTAATAGCTATTGAAAATAATAATGATTTTAAAATAATTAAAACTGAAAAAGCTATTGTTAAGTGTAAAAATGTTGTTATTGCGACTAATACTCCAATTTATGATCCTGATTCTGTTTATAAATATTTAAATCAAAATAAATCTCATGGTTTGGGCATTGTAGCTAAAAAGGAATTATCTAATGCAATGTTTGTGGTTTTTAATCCATTTCATACTTTAAGGTCTGCTAAAACTGAAAAAGGTGAAATGTTAATAGTTCTTGGTGAACATCATTCAATTGATGATTCAAAGAATAGATGGGATTTTTATAACAATTTAAAAGAATATAGTGCGAATTTATTGGATATTGAATCAATTGAATATTATTGGAGTGGTGGAGATAATTTAACTGAGGATAAAATAGCTATTATTGGACAAACAAGTGAAAAAGGAATTTATATTGCTACTGGATTTAATAGTTGGGGAATAAATACTGGAATGATTTCAGCTAAAATAATTACTGATTCTATTTTAAATGTAAAAAATGATTATGCTGATATTTTTTCTCCATTACGATTTAAAGACAAATATCCAGAAATAGATAATAAAAAATTAGATAGATTTGGAGATAAAATAGCTATTAATAAAACAATTAATTCAACTAAACCAATTGAAACATTAATTAATAAAATGGATAATGGTGAAGGAATGTTAATTGAAAGAACATTTGGAACATTAGCTATTTATAAAAAAGATGATGAAAATATATTTATTTTAGAAGGCAAATGTCCACATAAATCATGCAAACTTCATTTTGATAATGTAGAAAAAACTTGGGAATGCCCATGTCATGGTTCTGTTTTTGATTATAAAGGAAAAGTAATAAGAGGACCAGCTATTAATGATTTAAAACCTATTAAATAAAATTATTTTTGGATAAAAATAGTAAAAAATAAGAATTATTGGAATTAATAGAATTATAATTAGTATTATCATAATCAATATTACTAAAATCAATATTACTAAAATCAATGTTTTTATAATTAAAAATATTAAAATAAAAAAAGTAAAAAATGAAGATATTGAAAATAAACTTAGTTAAAATAAAATAATAATTATTAAGAATAAATAATGTAAACTATTAAAAACAAATAATTATTTAAAATAAATAAGTTTTAATAAATATTGAGTATATTGATTAAAATAAATGTTTTTTTATTGATTTAATTAAATTTGTCATATAATTTTTTTAATGTATCTAAATATAATTTATCGGAATTCCAGTTTTTAATAGACTCCACAATATAGATTGCTGCTTCATTTTCATCTCCTGGAGAGTAATATTGAGGTAAAAGTTCAGGAAATCCTTTTTTTCTTAATAATATTGGAACAACATTTTTATTTTCATTTATAGCATTTTTATAATATTTTTCTATTGTTTTTTCATCTTTTTTAGATTTAATAGCCCATAATAGCTTTGAAAATAAGAATTGAGTCGATTTTTCATTTTCAAATTTTTCAATTAAAGCTATTACTTTATCTAATTTATTAAACTGTAGAAATGAATTGATTAAAGCGTATCTTATGCCTTGATCATCTTTAGGATTGAGTTCAAGCATTAATTCAAAAGTTTCCATTGCTTCTTCATCTCTTTCCATTAACTCTAAAGTATCTCCATAAGCTTGCATAGCTTGCATAAACGGCTTTGTTTTTTTAATTTCATAAAAATGTCCTGAAATTTCTTTAAGGTATTGAGTATCATTATTTTCATAAAACATATCAATAGCAGTTTTAAGATAATTTAATCTATCTTCATTATTGGATGTTTCATTAGCAAGAATATTATATGCATCTATTGCATATTTATCAAGTTTAATAGCTTTTTTTGCTAATTCTATTCTTTTTTTAGGATTTTTTTCTTTTTGGGCTTGATTAATTAACTCAGATACTTCTTCAGGAGCTTTCCCATATTTTTCTTTATACTCTTCTTTATACTCTTCGTTGTATTCCTCTTTATATTTCTCTTTATATTCCTTTTTATATTTCTCTTTATATTCTTCTTTATATTCTTCATTGTCAATTTTATTATCTATAATTTTTTTATTTCGTAGTTGAATACTTTCATTAAAAGAATTTTCATTATCAAAACTATTATTTTTATAATATGTATCTTCTGAGGCATTATTGTGGTAACCAATTATGTCTTCAAATTTTTTTCTCAATTGAGGGTTATTTTGAATAATTTCCATTGCATTATCATCTAAATTAATATCTTTTAAAAATGGATGATCTTTAAATTTTTCCATTTCTTTTTTTTCTCTAATTCTATTTAAAATTAATTTTCCTATGATATGCCCTGTTTCATAGGTTGCACTGTTTTTAGGAATAGCTTTTACTAAATTCAATGCATTATTTAAATATCCATTATCAATAAATAACATAGCAACAAGAATATTAGCTTCATATTCATCATCTGTTTTTCTGAGTTTAGCAGCATTTAAAAGATATTCTTCAGATTCATTAACTTTTCCAAGGTCTAAAAGTATTTTTCCCTTTGTAAGAGTATAATCTTCATTTTCTAAATCATCTTTATAAAAATTATCAATAAATGGAATAGCTTCATCTTCTTTTCCATGATTAATATAGTTTTCTGCAGTTATTAAGGCCGCAACATTTTTTAATTTTTCATTATTATAAAAAGATTTTAAAGCATTATTTATTTCATCTATATCTAAATTTAATTCATTCATTACTCTATTTCTTTCATAAAGGGCATCTGGATTTTCTCCTTTGGTTAATATCTTATTGTATATTTCTATTGCACTGTCATGATCTTTTTCAAATTCTTTTATTCTTGCTTTTAAAATTAGTATTCTATCAGAATTATCATTATTTTTTGAGAACTTATCCATATACTCATAGGCATCATCAACATGATTATTGTTGTAGGATAATATTATTTTAGTTTCAATAAGATCAAAATTATTTGAATCAATTTTTAGACCTTCTTCAATAGTTTCAAATGCTTCATCTAATAATCCAAGGGATTCAAATTTATCTACAATCTCACAACGAAGTTTTAAGTTGTTTTTTTCTGCATTAATTGCATCTTTACATGATTCAACGAGTTTATCATATTTATTTAAGTCTTCATAAATTTTTGCCTTTACTAAATGATATTCGCTAATTTCAGGTTCTAATTTTGATAATTTATCAGCTATTTTAATAATTTTGGCATGATTTTCATGTTTTATAGCTTTTTCTAATTTCCTTTCAAGTTTTTCTTTATTACTTTTTGACATAAGAATCGACTTTTAATATTTTTGATTTTAATTAGTAATTTATCGTGTTTAATTAGAATATTAATAATAATATTAATAGTATTAATAATATTATACTACTTCATATTTATATTTATCTTTATATTAATAATTATGGTAATTGTATTAACTATACTACAATAGCTTAGAATCATAACAACGATTGTTACATTGATTGTTGATTAAATAATAAATTTATAACCAACCAATATCTTCAATAGCTTTAGATTTTTCATTAATAATACAAACGACTTCATTTCCTCGTTCACATTTTGAAAGATAAATTTTATGTCCGTTTAAAAGTTTTATTTCAATTTCAAGAGCTATTTTACTGGTTTCAATGATTTCATCAAATGGAATTCTAATTTCATCATCATAATCAATAGCTATTATAATTCCATTCTTTTTAATCTTTAATTTTGCAGGAATTTCAACAGGAACAAAGGAAATTTTAGAATTAAAAGGGGATTTGGAATTTTCTTCAAAATCAGGAAAGAAAATCTTTTTTGGATTTAATTTTTTATTTTCTTCAACTTTTTGATATTTTTCCAATGCAATATAATTAGTTTTCACCCCTATACTAATTTCGTCTTTTAATCTCTCGGATCTTTGAGAAATTGTTTCCATATCATTTTTTATTATTATTTCATTTATATATTCATTTGATTTTTCAATAAATACTTTTTTATTAATATTTTCAACAGATAAAATATCAAAAAGCCAATTATCCCTAATAGCTTCCAATGAAACATCGTTATTGACAAGTAATGGTAAAAATTTATTTTTTAAATCAGAAAACATATATTCTGGAGTTAAATCTTCTAATTTGTCAAAAAAACTATTTTCAATTGTATATTCATCGTAATTATCAAATGTTCCCATTTTAATCACCATTTATCAATAATTATTAAATTCATAAGTATTAAAAGCATAATTATTAAATTCATAAGTATTAAAATTATATTTATTAAATTTATAATTATCAGATTTTTAAGTTATATTAGATTATTAGAACTATATTTATTAAGTTTATTAAATTTATTAAAACTAATATCTAAAAATTTAATTTCAGTAATATTTTTTAATATTTTATTTGTTTTTATTATTTAAAATATTAATGTTTAAAATTATAATGTTAACTTATAAAATTTTAGTTAAAGTTGCAAAAAATATTTAAATCTCTCTTAAAAGTAAATTTTATGTAAAATGTATTTATATGAGAATATATGAGAATATATGAGAATATGAACAAGATTATATAAATCCGAATATATTAATGGAATATGTATAATATTGTTGTTAATTTCAATTTTATTAAACTTGTTTGAAACTAAAATTCCATATTTGCATTTATATTTTTCCATATCTTTTTTTATCTGGGTTTCTTTTTTATTTCCTAATCCTACTTCTATTGGAACTAAATTGTCAAAATTTGTTCTTAGAATAAAGTCAGAACTGCCTTTGTTTGGAGGATAAAATAATCCTATTAATCGAAATTCTGTTTTAATCATTTT
>JAISIT010000152.1 GCA_031261915.1 Candidatus Methanoflexus mossambicus | reverse complement strand
TGGGATTTGTTGGATTTTACACTGTTAAAACTATTTAAAAACATCACTTTTTTACATTTATCTTCCATCAAATCCTACATATTTATTTTTACAAAAGAGCCAACAACTTTACACAACCTAAAAATTTTAAATATTGAAAGTATTAAAAAATAAAAATAAGGAGGCTGTCCCACAAATATTTTTGTAATTAATTTTTTTCTTGTGAAAATGTTTAAATAGTTGATTAAACAAATATATTTATTAGATTTTATTATTGTTTGGTAGGTTGTTGTTTATTATGGTTTTAAGAGATTATGATCAAGATCAAAGTAGATTTATTTGTTTTAATCCTAAATCTAATATTCCTGAGGGACATATATCCTTTTTAGTGGACGAAATAGTGGAAGGATTGGATTTTAGTGAAATTAACGGGAAATATGAGGGTACTCCTGGTTGTCATGCGTATAATCGTAAAATAATGGTTAAAATTGATGTTATGGGTGCTATTGATTCTATTTTTTCTTCTCGTAAGATTTGTGAGCAAACAAGAATGAATGATGCTTATAAATTTTTAGCGGGTTGTGAAGTGATTAATCATCGTACTTTGTGTCGTTCTCGTAAAGAGAATGAGGAGTTGTATAAGAAAGCTTTGTTGTCTACTATTGTTATGGGTGTTAAGGAGGGTATTATTAAGTTTGAGCATATTGGTTTGGATGGAACACTTTTTAAGGCTGATGCTTCTGTTAGTAATTTGTTTACGGAGGAGAATTTGAAGGTTATTGATGAGATAATTAATAAGCGTTTGGTGTTTGATAAGGAAGATGAGTTGTATTATCGTCGTGATACTTATGAAATTGTTGAGAAATCTTATTTTGATGCTATTGATGAGATTTTAAAGGATGATTTGGTTAACACAACTATAGAAGAGATTAAAAATATGGATGAAGATGTTATTGTTGAAAAAGTAGATAATACTATGAATTTTAAGGATTTGAAACAATCTCCGAATGATGATCATAAGAAAGTGTCTAATAAAGTTAAAAAGAATGCTAAAGAGATTTTAGACGGTAATAAAAAGGTTTTAGAGAAAAAGGATAAAGTAGAGGAGAAGTTAGCTACGGGTATTCAGAAGAAAGTTAATATGACTGATCCTGATTCTTTTGCAATGTATAACAAGAAAAAATCATTTGAATCTCTTTATAATGTAGGATATGCTGCGGATTATGATTCTAAAATGATATTAGCCAATATAATCTGTGATGGACCCACTGATGCTAATCAATTCCAACCTTTAATGGAAGAATTAATAAATAATATTGGAATAGAAAATATCAACATTATAAGTGCAGATTCCATATATAACAACAGTGAAAGCTTAATTTATGCAGAAAACATGGAAATCAATGCTTTAATACCAAATAAATACCAAGCGTCCAATAATAAAGATAAAACATATAGTAATGAAAATAAATTCCACAAACACAATTTCACATATAATCACCAAAAAGACTCATATACATGCCCTATGGGAACTGAACTACCATTTAAAAACGAATATAATGATGGTAAGAAAGTATACTACACCAATAAATGTAAAAACTGCACAGAACAAGAAAACTGCAAGAAAAAATCCAATACACGAATAATCACATCATACAAAGGAGAACAAGCAATGCAAAGAATGAAAATCAAAATGCAAGACCCCGAAAACCAAAAAGAATACAAAAAAAGAGCACCCACCATAGAATCACCCATAGGCGACATAAAACACAATAACCAAATGAGAGAATTCAAAACACGAGGAAAAGAAAAAGTAATCATAGAAATAAATAAAACAACAAAATCCCACAACTTAAGAATACTCAGAAATCACAGACAAAACAAAATCAAATATACACTACAAAACAACAAAAAAACCAATAATCCACAAAATTTACCCATCCAAAATAATAAAAATACTGAAAATTTATTAAATTTTCCATACATAAATCAACTTCTCACAATTTCAATGAATTTTAGTAAAACTTCCATACATCCAAAAATATAATTGTGAGACAGCCTCTAAGAAGAAAAAAAATTAAAATTAAACTTAAAATTCAATTGAAATCTTTTTAAAACTAATTTAAATAGTTTATTTAAGTATTAAAATAGATAAATCTTTTCAAAACAATGCAAATAAAAATAAATCCACAAATAAAATAGAATTTCAAAAAAAACAGACCACAGAGCATCAAGATATTATGTTTTTTAATGAAAATTAATGAAATTGATTATCATAAGATTATCATCTTGACATATCCATTAGTTTAGTTTATAAAAAAATTAATTTATTATTTCAATTCCTTTATTCTGAAAGTGTTTATCAAAGGTTACAATAGCTTCAATATTTAAGTATTTAGTTAATTCTAAATATATACAGTCAAATAATGGTAGTCTTTCAGGTAGATAGTTTAACATTCTTTGGTTTGCATTGTCATATATTTTTATGTCTTCTATTATTTTAAATGTTCCGTTATTTAGGTTTTCATATATTTCCCTAATAATTCTTTTGATACTTTTAGTTTTGTATTGCTTACTGTCATTACTTCTAATATTATACTATTAGTTATAATTAAGTCTTCTTTTTCTATTTTATCATATATTTCAGCTGCTTTTTTATGGTTTTCATGTTTTTGTATGAATAAAGCTATTAAATAATTTGCATCTAAGAATATCATTAATAATACTCTCTGTTTCTGAGAGAGTATTTGAAAACTAATATTTCACATGACAATATTATTGCTTAAAACTTTTGAATGTTAAAATAGTAAGTTAATAATTGTTTAAAATTATTTCCAAGAGTTTATCATTACTATGCAAAAATTAAATGCCAAACTTTAAATATTAATTAATACATATTAATTATATTATACTCAAAATAATGGTGATAAAATGAGAAATGAAAATGAAATAAAAATTATGAACAAATCAAATAATTTAAATCCTATTGATTTTCAAGAGATTTTGAATATTGCGAAAAAAACTTTTGGAGATAGTGCGAATATTAACATAAATTGTAATTTCTACATTCATCCTGAAGATCTTGTTTCCGAAAATACTGTTTTTGTTGATTTTAATGGAAATGAATATGATAATAATTCATTGCATGATCATCTGGATAAAATCAAAGACAGAATGGAAAAAGGAAATCGTGTAAAATTAGATATTTAATAATGATTTAAATGAAATATGAAATATGTGTGGATGCTGAAGTTAATGAATATCTTGAAAAACTAAAACAAGAAGACCCTGCATTATATTCTCAGTTGATTAATGCGATGAAAAAGCTTAAAGAACATCCTCAAAGATTTAAACAATTGAAAGGGAAAAAACATATGTACTCATTAAGATCTGGGAAATATCGAATATTATATTATATTGAAGAAGAATATGTTAATGTTATGATTATAGGTCATCGGAAAAATGTTTATAAATTTAAAGAATAAGAATTAAACTTATACAAAATCAAAATAATATTAATTAAATAGTTTGGGCATTATTTATGACATTTGAAGAATTATTTGGTAAAGAAAAATTAGATGAAATGGAAAAATTATTTGAAGATGAAACTAAATTTTTTCAAGAACATCCAGAAGAAGAGTTAAAATATATTTATAATAAAGGATTCTATGATACTTTGAGTTTAGCAGACCCTAAAGGTTATGGTAAAACACTTTCTAAAACTATGCAGGTCATGTTCCTTTAATTTGCCGAAGTATTTATATATGAGTTTTTACAAAAATAATATTGTAAAAATGTTTATATAATATTTGGATGTTGTTTTATGGGAAAAAGAGGTCCTAAAAGTAAATTTACTGATGTTGCTTGTCCTAATGAAAATTGTAATGATTATGGTAAAGTTAATAATCAGAATATTGCAGGTAATGGAACTTATTCTACTAAGAATGGTAAAGTTCGTCAGTTTAAGTGTAAT
>JAISIT010000124.1 GCA_031261915.1 Candidatus Methanoflexus mossambicus | reverse complement strand
AGAAATAGCACAAAAAAACCTAATTAAAACTAAAAATAAACCATCACAACCCAGAAACCAAAATCCATTAGCACAAAAACATCCATACAACAATAGAAAACTTTTTTAAACTAAAAAACTAAAAAGAATGAGAATAAACTAAAAAAAATTACAAAGTTGACAGCATTGATTAAATGTATTATTCCCAAAAATCATATATTCTCTCATATACTTTCATATATTGTATCAATATTCAAAAAAGAAAATAAGTAAATAAGTAAGTTATATAAACATTAAACCACATCAAAATTAATATATTTCAATATAAATATAATAAAAAATATATTACTATATAAATAACATAAAAAATCAAATAAAAAATCAATATTTTAAAATAAAATTTTAAGTATTTTAGATAGTTTTTTGATCAAAGTTTTTGTTTGCGAAGCAAACTTATGGAACTTTAGTTTCCGTTTTCTAAAAAGTTTGTATTTTAAAATAAAAATATTATATTGAAATAAAATGATAGAAATACATAATACATATTTAATACATAGTAATAAAAAAATAGAAATTAGAATATAAACTAATAAAAAACTACAATAACAAAAAATAGTGATAAAATGAAAGCAGATGCATATAAAATAACTGATGGTGTATATTGGGTTGGTGCTCTTGACTGGGATATGAGAGATTACCATGGATACAATCTTGATGGAACAACATTTAATTGTTACCTTGTTTTTAGTGAAGATAAAACTGTTTTAATTGACAATGTATATCCAGGATTTTCTCCACAATTATTTGGAAGAATAGAAGATGCTTTCCTTAAAGAAGGAAAAACTAAAGAAGATATTAAAATTGATGTGGTTATTCAAAATCATATAGAAATAGATCACAGTGCTTCACTTCCAGAAATAATTAAAAAATTCCCAGATGTTGAAGTTTATTGCAGTGAACGTGCAGTAAATGGTTTAAAAAACTATTTCCCACATTTAAATGATTTTTCATTTAATACCGTTAAAACTGGAGATGAAATAAAGGTTGGAGTGAAAACATTTAAATTTATTGAAGCACCTATGTTACATTGGCCAGATAGTATGTTTACATTACTTGATGAAGACGGAATACTATTTTCAAATGATGCTTTTAGTCAACATTTATGTTTAAGCGAAAGATTAGACACGGAAATAAGTGAAGATAAGCTATTTACTGCTGCAACAAAATTTTATGCTAATTTAGTCACAGCATCATCACGAATGGTTGTAATGAAACTTCAGGAATTAACAAAATTAGATTTAGTGGATAAAATAAAAATGATAGCACCAGCACATGGACAAATATGGACAAATCCCGAAAAAATAATTAATAAATATTCTAACTGGGCAACAGGAGTAGCTAAAGATAAAGTTACATTAATATATGATACAATGCACCATTCAACTCAAAAAATGGCATATTCAATAGCTGAAGGAATAATGTCAGAAGGGTTTGAAGTAAAAACATATTTCATGCACGAAGATCAACGAAGTGATGCAATGAGTGATGTTTTAGAATCTAAAGCTATTGGTATAGGTAGCCCTACAATGATGAACAATCCATTCCCTTCACTTGGAGATATCATCTATTATTTAAATTGTTTAAACTTTAAATCAACAGGAATAGCTAAAAAAGCTATTGTTTTTGGATCTAAAGGTTGGGGTGGAGGAGCAACTAAAAAATTAACAACAGATCTTGAAACTGCAGGTTTTGAAATATTTGACTCCTACGACACATTAAATATCCCTCACGACGATGAATTAGAACAATGCTACAATTTAGGAAAAGAATTAGCTAAATCTTTAAAAGATTAATATTTTTTATTGAATTAATTTATATAATCTATTTAAATAAATTATATTAGTTATTTAAGATTATTTAAGAGTATTTAATAGTTTAACTAAAAATTAAGAGATAAAATGGAAGATTCAAAGGAATATGCTAAAAAACATCTGAATACTTTTTATAATAAAGTTATTGAAAATAAAAAAATTCTTGATGAAAAAGAAGCTATTTTTATGGCTGGAAGTCCTGGTGCTGGAAAAACTGAAGTTGCCACTGAATTAGTTTCATTTTACCCAAATATGTGTTTAATCGATGCAGATGAATTTAGAAAAGGTTTTCCAAAATACAATGGAAAAAATTCAGATAAATTTCAACCAGGCACAACATGGTTAGTTGGAGATATTTTTAAAAAAGTAACAGATGCAGGATATTGTTTTTTACTTGATGGAACTTTTGCACTCAAATCTGCAAGTAAGAATATTAAAAGAGTTTTAAAACGAAACTATAATGTAAATATATTTTTTGTTTACCAAGACCCATTAATTGCTTGGAATTTTGTTAAAATACGAGAATTTAAAGAAGGACGACATGTTCCTAAAAATGTTTTCATTAATGCATACATTATGAGTCGTGAAAATATTATTCATGTTAAAGAAAAATTTGGCAATGAAATTGACATACATCTCTTATTTAAAGATTTTAAAGGTAAAATATATGAAACTATCCCAAATACAAATAATATCTCTTTAATCTTACCAGAATTATATGATAAAGCATTTTTAGAGGAAAATTTAAATGACAAGTAAAGAAAAAGTCCAAAAAATAGTAAATAAATATAATAATAGCTATTCACAACTAAGAAAAAATGCTACAAATAAAGAATTTAAAACTTTTTTAAATTTTTTAGCAGACGAATCAAATAAAAAACAACGCAAACTCGTTGGTTTAAGTGATTAATATATTAAATATATTTATTTAATATGTTTTTAATAGATAATTAATATTTTTAAAAATAAATAAATCATGTTCATATCGTATTAAAACTATTACTAAAATTATTACTATAATTACTATTTAATTAAATTAAATAAAATAAAAAATTAAATAAAATAAAAATAAACTAATATAACTAAAAATAAAATTAGATATTGAAAAATGTGATAAAATGGCAGATGTAATCTTATTAAATGGAAGTCCAAGAGAAAATAGTAATACATTACAAGTATTAAATGTATGTAAAGAAGCTATTGAAGCAAATGGCTTAACCGCAGAAATTATAAGTTTAAAAGATGAAAATATAAGATCCTGCATTGCATGTGGGGAATGTGGACAAATTGGAGCTTGTGCAATAGATGATGGATTAAATGAAATCATAGAAAAAATTAGAAAAGCAGATGGATTTATTCCAGCAGCTCCAGTATACTTTGGAACAGCAAGGGGAGATATTATGTCTGCTCTTCAAAGAATAGGTTTTGTTTCTATGCAAACTGACAAATTTTTATCATGGATGGTTGGAGGACCAATAGCTATTGCAAGACGAGGAGGACAATCACTTACACTCCAAGAGATGACAATGTTTTTCCCAATAAACAATATGATAATCGCTGGCTCAAACTATTGGAATATGGTTTTTGCACATGCTGAAGGAACAGCTATGGAAGATGAAGAAGGAATAGCTACTATTAAGCTATTTGGAGAAAATGTAGCAAAATTAATTCAAAAAATTAAAGACTAAACTAAAAATTAAAAAACATAATATGAATACTAAAAAGTTTCACTTATAGATGTAATTTTTTAAATTTTCATAAAAGTTTCACTTATAGATGAAACTTTTTAAATTTTAATAAAGACATTAAATTATAAATTTAATTTTTAAATTTATATTAAACTAACAAATATAAAATTTACAAAAATAACTGTTTCATATCATCTTGTTAAAATTTTGTAATATTAATAAATTATAAAATAAAATTAAAGAGTAATTCTGATTTAAAAATTAAAAATTAATTAAAAATTAAAATAAATAACATATTATTAATTAAACTTAATTTAACAGAATATAAATATATTAATCAAAATTTAAACAAGGTATTATTTATAAAATATATTAAAATCAAATAGAAATATTTATAAATGAACTAAACATATTCAATTATATAATTAACATAAAATATATTCTAAAAATTCAACATCATAAAAAAACAACGAATAACTAAAATAATTAAATGAGATTGATATTAAATTTTCAAGCTTTAACTGAAATAGATTATTATAAGATTAACAATTATACAATTCAAGGATTAATCTATAATTTACTTAAAAACACACGGTTTACTGACTATCACGACACTAAAGGATTTAAATTCTTTAATTTTTCTAATATATTTCCAGTAAAAGATTACGACAATACCCATCAAAAAACCTTGATTATCAGTTCTCCTAATTCTAAATTTATAAAAACCCTGTATCATAGTTTAAAAGCTATTGATTATTTTTATTTAGCACAATATAAAATGATAATAAAAAGAATAAAAGTTTTTGATTCAAATATTAATAATAAATTCATTTCAAGCACACCATTAGTTTTATATGAAGATAACGAGTCAAATACATATTATTCATTTCAAAGAAACCCAGATTTTGATTTCTTTTTCAATAGATTAAAAGATAATGCATTAAAAAAATACAATGCATTTTATAATGATGAATATCAAATGAATGATGAATTATTTAATGGATTTGAACTTTCAAAAGAAGTTTCAGTAAAATTAACTAAAGATAAAAAGGATTTTATAATAATTGGCTCTATTTGGAAATTACTTGAAAAGAAAGAAGTAAAATCTAAGGAAGATAAAAAATTTTATAAATTTATTTTAGATTGTGGATTAGGTGAAAAGAACTCTTTAGGATTTGGTATGGTTAATAATATTCAATCAACAAAAAAAAGATAAGTATATAATGAAGCAACCAAAAAAGATTTTGTATGGTTAATAATATTCAATCAAGATAAATATTTTACCAATAAAAAAAAGTATAATTTAATTTAATCGTTATTCTAAGTATTTTAACCAATATTTTAAGTATTTTAATCATTTATATGATTATTTTTATTTGTAGTTATTAAGTTTAATCGTTTAATTAATATTTATGATTTTTATAAAAATGGAGGTAATAAATGTTAAATGCAATATTTGAACTTGGAAAAACATATATTGAAAAAGAAAACCTTGAAGAAATTAATATTTTACTTGATGAACTTAAAACAACGAAATCAATTATTTTAGTTGAATTTGAGTTGAATGATAATAATCTTAAATGGACAGATGTTAATCTAAAAGAGTTTTCAGAAAATGATGCTACAAATTATTTATATAAAAGTGGACCCCCAAATGGAACAAATATCACACCATCTGCATTGATTACAGAAAGTATTAGATATTATGATGAAAATGGAAAAGAAAAAGGAACATTTAATTTAAAATTTTTTAAATGGTTTAAGAAAGAAAAATCAGACCCATTTATAAATTTATTTTATGAAGAAATTAAAAAGAACAAAGAGTCAATTTTGACAAAAATGGAAGAAATTTATAATGAATTAGACTCAAAAAAGAATGTTTTAATAAGCATATCTGTCAAAGAAAATGACCAAGCAAAATATTTAAATGATTTTCATATATTCCAAAATCATCTAAAAAAAGTTACAGGTGAAAAATATTATAAAATGAGTTCAATTAAAGAAGAAATGAAAGGTGTGGGAGAATGTTTAATATGTGGTGAAGAAAAAGAAGTTATGGGTCTTGTTCCCAATGCTATGGGATTTAAATTCTCAAATGTAGATAAACCTGGAAATCTTCAAGAAATAAATTCAAAAAACCAATGGAAAATGGTTCCAATATGTTTAGATTGTGCATTAAATTTAGAAGCTGGAAAAAACTTTATTGATAAATACCTTTCTTTTTCAGAATTTAGATTGCGATATTATGCTATTCCTAATTTCTTATTTAAAAAAGATGATGTTATTAAAGAGTTATTTGATTTTTATTTAAATCAAAAAAATGAAAAAAGTTATTACAATACAATAGCTATAACTGAAGAGATATTGATTAAAGATTTAAAAGATCTGGATAATGTTTTAGAATTTAAATTTTTCTTTTATGAAACAAAAAATTCAGCATTTAATATTTTAGCTAATGTCGAAAGTGTTGTTCCTTCATGGATTAATAATATTAAAATGGCTCAAAATAAAATTATTAAAGAATCTTTATTTGAAGAAGATTGTGTTAAATCTATTTTCATTAAAGACGATGTAGGAGATTTTTTAGATTTAATTAATTCAAAAAAAGATTATAATAATGTTTCAAAATCAAATTGGCTGTTTGGATTTTTAAGAGATTTTTATGGTTTTAAGGAATATAATAAATTTTATATTAGTTTAGTTAGTGCAATTTTTAGTGGTGAAAAAGTTAGTTTTGATTTTATTCGTAGTTATGCTTTAAAAAAGATTAGAACTTATTTTAAACATGATAATGAATATATGTTTAAAATTTTAACTTTAGAATTATTATTAATAGAAAAATTATTATTAAAATTAAATTTAAACATTGATTATAATTATTATGATCAAAATAAGAATATTAAAATAAAGAATATTGAGGAAAATAATATGGCAGAAGAAAATAATGAAAATGTAAATCAATTAGATAAATTTAAAGAAAAATTAGATAGTCCATCTAAGAGAGCAAGTTTTTTACTTGGAATTCTCACAAGAAAATTACTTTCAATCCAATATAAAGAATTAAGTTCTACTCCATTTACTAATAAATTATGGGGAATGTCTTTAGATGAGAAAAAAATACAAAAACTTTATCCCATGGTAATTAATAAATTAAATGAATATAAAATTGCTTATACTGAATTATCAGAAGAAATTTCACAAAATCTCGTTCTTGCAGAAGATAATTGGAAATTAAATCGTGACAAAACTAGCTATTATTTTATCTTAGGATATACATTATTTAATCTTTATGACCGCCCAAAAAAAGTTAATGACAATAATGAATCTAATGATAATGTTATTGTATGAGTGAATAAATGATAATTAAATAATTATTTTATTAAATATTATATTATTAAAAAGTATGTAATTAATATATGGTTTTATATATTGTTTAAATCAATTTTCAATATTTAAAAATAAATAAATGATAATTAAAAGTTAATAATAACTTTATAACTAGGAGAGATATTATGAATAGATCAGAAATTTTGTTTTTATATGATATTGCAGATGCAAATCCTAATGGTGATCCTTTAGATGGTAACAAACCAAGAATTGATGAAGAAACTGAAATAAATATTGTAACAGATGTTAGATTAAAAAGAACAATTCGTGACTATTTAGAACAATACAAAGGTCAAGGACTATTTGTTAAAGAAATAGTAGATGAACAAGGCAATATTCAAGATGCTAAATTGAGAGCTATGGATTATGCAAATGGTATAACAGAATTTGAAAGTTTGATGAATGCTAAGAAAGAAATTTCTAATAATATATTAAACGAATGTATTGATGTTAGGATTTTTGGTGCAACAATTCCAATTGATATTAAAATTACAGGTAAAACAAAAAAGAAAACAAGTTCTATAACATTAACTGGACCAGTTCAATTTCGACTTGGTAGATCTTTACATAAAGTTGAAATTAAGCATATTAAGGGAACTGGGGCTTTTGCATCAACTTCTGGAAAAGAACAATCAACTTTTAGAGAAGAATATATTCTTCCTTATTCTTTAATTGGATTTTATGGGATTGTAAATGAAAAAGCTGCTGAATCTACTAAGATGACTGATGATGATGTTGATTTACTTCTTGATGGTATTTGGAATGGAACTAAAAACTTAATTAGTCGTTCTAAATTTGGACAAATACCACGGGTTTTAATGCAAATTGAATATAATGAAGACAACTATTTTATTGGAGATTTAGATAAACAAGTGTCATTAAGTCATGACTTGGATAATGATAAAGAAATTAGAAGTATAAATGATTATAAAATAGATTTAAGTAAACTTTTAGAATTATTTAAGTTAAATAAAGATAAAATAGCTAAAATTAATCTAAAATTTGATCCAAATGTTCAATTTAAAACATGCAACAGTGATGATTGCATTTCAAAAATTAGTGGTTTAGAAATTGAAGTTAATAAATTAGAATTGTAAGGTGGTGTTAGCTTGGAAAAAGCTTTAGTCTTTGATATCTGGGCTAATCATGCATATTTTAGAAAAGGTTACACTGCAACATCCACATTGTCCTATCCGTTTCCAAGTAGAACAACAATAGCTGGACTTGTTTCTGGAATTTTAGGGCTTCCTCGTGATAGTTATTATAGTTTATTTGCTAAGGAAAATAGTAAAATTGGTGTTAGGATTTTAAATCCACTGAAAAAGTTTAGAATGAATTTAAATTATATTAATACTAAAGAAGGATTTCTATTTTCAGATATGGGTGAAACTGAAGGAAAAAGAACTCAAATTCAAGCAGAATTTTTAAAAGATGTCAAATATAGGATTTATGTGTCTTTAGATGATGATAAAATAATGAATCACCTATTTAATTTATTATCTAATCATAAATCTATTTACACACCTTGTTTGGGAATTAGTGAGTGTATTGCTAACTTTGAAATGGTTGGTGATGGATTTTTTGATATTGAAGAAGTTAAATCCAATGGAACTTCAGTTTTGATTGATAGTGTTATTTCTTCGGATTTAAAAATATTAATTGAACCTAAAAAGAAATATGGTATGATTAAATCACCAGGATTTTTCAACAAAGATAGGGTGGTTGAAAAATTCATTGAATATTATTATGAAGAAAATGGTGAAGCAATTAAAGTAGAAAATGCAAATTATTTTAAAATAGGTGAGGATAATGTCATCCTCTTCTAATTCTTTTTCTTGTGAAAATAATAGTAATACTCTTAAAAATAATATCTTTTCTCATCCAAACAAACCATTAGTAGATCACTTATTAAATGTAGCTAACTTTTCAGAATATATTATTCTTAATTCTAAATTTGAAAATCATGAATTTTTATCTAAAATATCTTTTTTAATTGGGATTTCTCATGATTTTGCTAAAACTACTTCTTTTTTTCAAAAATATTTATTTGACCATAAACAAAGTACTAAAAAAGCTCATCATGGATTTTTATCTGGAGTCTTTGCTTATTATCTTGTTAAAAAGTTTATAAACTCTAGTTTTATTGATTCATTTTATAGAAATAATAAAAATAATAATAATTTCAACATTGAATTGCTTCCTATAATTTCATATTTAATTGTTTTGAGACATCATGGTAATTTAAAAAATATTAAAAATGCTAATGGAGAAATTGAACATATCCAAGAGAATTTTGATAATTTAGAAATAAAAATAAAAGATTTAAAAACTCAGTTAAATACAGAAAAGTTTAAAAAAATAATAGATTTTTATGAAAATATTTTCAATAAAAAATATAATATTCTATTTAATATAAATATCAAAGACTTCATAAATAATTATTTTTCTTTACAAATAGATATTATAAACGATTTAATGAAAAAATTACTTATTTCTAAAGATATTTCCATATATCTACTTATTTTGCTTTTATTTTCAGCTCTTCTTGATGGAGATAAATTAGATGCTTCAAATACAGCTATTCCAAAAAGAAAACAAATTATAGATGATATTGTAGATAAATATAAAGAAAATCATTTTAAAAACAAAACAACAATTAATGATATTAATAAAATAAGAGAAGAATCATATAATGAAGTTATTTCTTCAATAGATGATATGGATTTTGATAAAAATAGGATATTCTCTTTAGAACTTCCTACTGGTTGTGGGAAAACTTTAACTGCTTTTTCTTATTGTTTGAAATTGCGAGAAAAAATTAATTCATTAAAAGGATTTACACCACGAATTATTTATTCACTTCCATTTTTAAGTATTATAGATCAAAATGAGGAAGTTATTCGAAATATTTTAAATGAATTTGATTATACAGGTTCAGATATTCTTCTTAAACATAATTATTTGTCTGATATGAATTATAAAACTGATGAGTTTGAATACAACCAAAATAGCTCCCAATTATTAACTGAAGGGTGGAATAGTGAAATTATTGTAACAACGTTTATACAATTTTTTTATAGTATCATTTCTAATAAAAATCGTTCAATTAGGAAGTTTCATAATATAACCAATTCAATAATACTTCTTGATGAAATTCAATCAGTCCCCTATGAATTTTGGCCAAGTATCAATTCTATTTTAACTGAAATATCTAATAAGTTTAATTGCTGGATTATTTTAATGACTGCTACACAACCATTAATTTTTAGTGAAGAAAAACATGAAATTATCCCATTAATTAAAGAAAAAGAGAATTATTTTAATAATTTTAATAGAATGACTTTTCATTTTGACTTAGAGAAAAAAACAATTGAAGATTTTCAAATTGAAGCATTAAAAACAATTAAAGAAAATCCTGATAAGGATATTATGTTTGTTTTGAATACTATTAACACTTCAAAAGAACTTTATGGTTTTTTAAAAAATGAGCTTATTAATGATAATAGTGATTTAGAATTAAATCCTGAGGAAACCAATAATAACATCGATACTAATAATCTAAATAATAATGAAAATAATGATATCAAAAATGAATTTGAGGAATTTACTTTAGAAAATATTTCAAACAGTGAAAAAATTGATGAAAATGAATATTATGAGGATATTGATTTTGATGATGACGATTTTGATGATGAAGACAATAATTTGGAAATCAATGAAAAATCTAATGAAAATATATTTAACAGCAGTATTTCAAATGTAAGCTCTGATGGAATATTAAAAATTGATGATGAAACTGATTTAATCTATTTATCAACAAAAATACTTCCTAAACATAGGTTAAGTAAAATAAAACATATAAAAGAATCTAAAAATAGAAAAATAATAGTTTCTACACAATTAATTGAAGCTGGAGTTGATATTAGTGTTGATATTATTTATAGGGATTTAGCCCCTTTTGATTGTATAGTTCAAACTGGTGGTCGATGTAATAGAAATAATGGTCAAGAAAAAGGAGAACTTAGAGTAATTAACCTTGTTAATGAAAAAAATAGGGCATTTGGAAGTTTTGTTTACAATAATATCCTTATTCAATCCACAAAAAATGCGATAAACGATGTTGAATATATTAAAGAAAAAGATATTTATAAATATTCAAAAAAATATTATTCTAAACTTTTAGAATATGGAACTCAAGATAAATCTATTAAGCTTCTTGAATTAATTCAAAGCTTAGATTTTACATATATTCCTAAAGACTTTAAATTACTTGATAATAAGCATGTTCCAGAAGCAGATATTTTTGTAATTGTAGATGATAATGCTCAAGAGATTTTTAATAGATATGATCAAATTAAAACTGAAAATAAAGATCCATTAAAAAGAAAAAATGAATTTTTAAAGATGAAAGGAGAATTTTACAACTATGTTATTTCAATAAACCGAAATCAAGTAGGTAGAGTTGAAAAATATGGTAAATTTTTAGGTTATATCTCTAAAGATTTATTAAATGATAAATATGATTTAGAAACTGGTTTTATTGATGCAAAAGATGAAGAACCATTCATTTTATAATAAAAAATTTTAGAAAAATTTATATTGTTTAAATTTAAAAATAACCATATATCTTGGTGATAAAAATGAATAAAAAACAAATAGCTATTGATTTTGCAAAAAGTTTAAACAATCCAGAAATAAATAAAATTATTTTATATGGATCAGTTGCACGTGGCGATGAGAATGAAAAATCAGATATTGATATTTTAATATTGACAAACAATAAAAAAGATAAAAATATTATTAGTGATGATGTTTATGATATAGTTTGGGATATTCTAATGAAAACAGGTCAATACATATCTGCAAAAATAAACTATGTTAAAAACTATGAAGAAAATAAAAATCTTTCTTTTTTTTCTAATGTAGATAAAGAAGGTGTTATAATTGGATGATGTAACATTAGAATTTGAAAATGCATTAGAATCCCTTGAAGATTCAAGAATTGCATTAAATAATGAACGATTTAAAAATTCTATAAATCGTTCTTATTATGCTGTCTTTCATGCTGCTAAAGCATTACTTTTAAAAAAAGGAATTATTACACATAAACATGATAGCACAATCCAACAATTTGGATTACATTATGTTGTAAATGATAATTTTGATAAAAATATTGCTAAAATCATTAATAGATTAGAAGAAGATAGAACAGAATCTGATTATTCAATTAGTTCTTATTTTGATTATGAAGATGCAGAATATAACTTAGAAAAAGCAGAACTTTTCATAGATGAATGTATGCAATTTTTATAACTTTTAAATACACCTACAAATGTTTTATGTTTCTCAGTAATAGGAGGTTTAAATGTATATTTCAGGAGTTATGGTTCAATATTATGTTTCTTGTATTAGAGAACTTTGGTTTTATGCAAATAGGATCAATATGAACTACGATAATGAAGATATTAGTATTGGGAAAATGATACATGAAAAAAGCTATTCTCGAGAAAATAAAGAGATTCATTTTGAGAATATGGCTTTTGATTTTGTTAATAAAAAAGATGGACTAACTATTTTTGAAATAAAAAAATCAAGTAAACTCACAGAACCTGCTAAATATCAATTACTTTATTATTTATATAACTTAAAACAAGCAGGACAAAATGCAAAAGGAATTTTAGTTTATCCTGATGAGAGAAAAAGAGAAACAATAGAATTGACTGAGGATTTAGAAAAAGAAATGGAAGATATTCTAAATAATATTAAAGAAATTATTTCTCTTAAAACTCCACCAAAGGCAAGAAAAAAACCTTATTGTAAAAAATGTTCTTATTATGAATTGTGTATGGTATGATACTTGAAAATTGAATAATTTTATTTAAAATAAAATCTATTTTGAGGAAATAAAATGAAAAAACCATTATATATTAATAGTCATGGAAAAATCTCAAGAAAAGGAAATACTTTATTTTTTAAAAGTATGGATGATGATAAAAAAACATTACCTGTTCATGCAATTAATGAAATTCATGCACACGGAAAAGTTTCAATAACATCAGGAGCAGCTACAATTCTAATGAAAGAAGGAATCCCTGTAAATTTTTATAACAAATATGCATACTATGAAGGTTCTCTTTATCCAAAAATTAACCTTAACTCTGGTCATGTTATTGTTAAGCAATCAGAACATTATTCCACTCCCGAAAAACGGAATTTCATCGCATCAGAGTTTGTTAAAGCAATACAACATAATACTGCCACAATATTAAAATATTATATCAAAAAAGATAAGAAATTAGACTTTTATTTAGACAATATTGAATCTGAAAATATCACTGGAAATATTCCACAAATAATGAGTTGTGAAGGAAGAGTTTGGAATAACTTTTATCAAAGCTTTAATGAAATATTAAAACGATTTGAGTTTGATAAAAGAGAAATAAGACCTCCAACAACAGAATTAAATGCAATGATTTCTTTTGGAAACTCTCTTTTATATGGAACTTGTCTTTCAGAGATTTATCACACATATCTTCATCCATCTATTAGTTTTTTACATGAACCTGCTGAGAGAAGATTTTCATTAGCACTTGATCTTGCAGATATTTTTAAACCAATAATTGTTAGTAGAACTATTTTTAAATTAGTTAATAACAATCAAATTACAGAAAAACACTTTGAAAAAGATATTGGTGTTCTTTTAAATGAAAAAGGAAGACAAATATTCCTCACAGAGTATCAAAAGAAATTAGAAACCACAATTCAACATCAAACTTTAAATAAAAAGGTTTCATATAAATATCTCATTAGATTAGAATGTTATAAATTAATAAAGCATATACTTGGAGATAAAACCTATGAAAGCTTTAGAATGTGGTGGTAACTATGTATTGTATTATTGTTTATGATTGTGGTATTGAACGAGTAAATAAAGTCCATAAATACTTAAAAACCACTATGTTTTGGATCCAAAATTCAGTTTTTGAAGGAGAATTATCTAAATCACAACTTAGAAAAGTTAAATCAGATTTAAAAGACATTATGGACGAAGAAATTGATTCAATAATCATATTTCAATTCCCAGAAAAATTCCTAAAAAAAGATATTTTAGGACAAGAAAAAAACAGTTTAGATATGATCATTTAAACTTATAGTATTAAAAAAAAGTTTTTAAATAATATTTTATTTTAACTTCATTAAAATTATTAAATTTATTAATAGATCAATTTAACTTATTATTTAACTTATTAAACACATAATATTTGTTATTTTTAAAAATAATTATATTAAAATTACAAAAAATTAAAATAAGAAATTTTAATAAATAAATAAAAAAAACAAACAAATAAACTTTTGGGAAAGAATATAATCAAATACTATTACTAATAAAAGAAATATTAATTTTTAATTAAATAGTAATAAACTATTTAAATAATTCAAAATAATAAAATCAAGTTAAACTTATATATTATAAACATCATAATTCATAATGTTTCTAAAAATAATAATTAAGTTATAATCAATAAATATAATTATAATAATATAATTAATAGATGATATAATACTAATTTTTCAAATATTAATTAGATTCAATTGTCTGCCTTTATATATGTTATACAATATTATAGGTTGACTTTTCAAGGTCTAAAATTGCAGATTTTTCAGCCATTTATAGCTAAATTCAAGCATTTTTGGGCTGAGTTTAAAAAGAACTTTATAGTATGGAAACAAAATGCTTTGTTTTGTTAAAGAGGTGTTTTATATGAAGTTTAAAAAGAACTTTATAGTATGGAAACTTTTTTCATTGATGAAGTCGACTTCATCAATGTTATTGTTTAAAAAGAACTTTATAGTATGGAAACAACTGTTTAGAACAAAATAATGATGAAGTTGCATCCGGTTTAAAAAGAACTTTATAGTATGGAAACGAAATTTCTCTTATTTTAAAAAGTGAAATTTCATCAAGTTTAAAAAGAACTTTATAGTATGGAAACTAAAATTATAAAATATAAAATAAAACAAAAAAATATAGTTTAAAAAGAACTTTATAGTATGGAAACAACAAAAACACTAATAATAATATAAATATATTAAAAAGTTTAAAAAGAACTTTATAGTATGGAAACAATAACCTCCAAATCCAATTTTAAAAAGTAATAATTTGTTTAAAAAGAACTTTATAGTATGGAAACCTTAACGTCAAGTTAAGTAAAAAAGATTTGGATAAAGTTTAAAAAGAACTTTATAGTATGGAAACTTATTAGAACCGAAGTTAATGCTTTTGAAAATCCTGTGTTTAAAAAGAACTTTATAGTATGGAAACAAGTAAATTTCATGACTTTTAACATCATCATTTAAAGTTTAAAAAGAACTTTATAGTATGGAAACGAAATAGCTCAAGAATTACAAAGATATTCTTCCGAAGTTTAAAAATAACTTCATGATAGTAAAAATATCTTATTTAATAAAGTGTCATGAATTATTTTTTAAAATTGAAAAGAATTTTATATTATGAACAAATAATATTATCTTATGATATTTAATGAAAATGATAGAGAGATATTAAAAAGAATTTATGATTGTAATCAGTTCACAATAGCTACTCAAAAGAAATATGAAAGTGTTTTAAAATCATATAGTGGATTTGTTGGTTTAAATTTAGGCGAATTAATTAAAGAAGCTAAAAAAGAACAAATTAGTTATATTAATTCTAAAAATCAAATTATTGAAGTCGATATTGAGGAAACTAAATTAGCTCATTATTTAAGATCTTATATTTTTGAAGAAAAAAATAGAAAAATAGCTTCAAGCACTTTAATAAATAAACAATCAACAATTCGTGCATTTTATAATCATTGTGGATTGAAACAATTGCCGAAACCTATAAAAATTATTAATATTCAAAAGGAACTCAATATTTTAGACTATGAGGATATTAAAATAGCTATTAATTCTGGAGATATTAAACAAAAAGCTATTTTTTCATTTATGGCTTCTACAGGGATAAGAAGTGTTGATGTTAGAAATTTTAGGATTAAAGATATTTTAAATGCATTTAAAATTGAAGATATAGATGAAATATATGATATTGGAGATTATATTGGTTATTGGGAGTTTAACCCAATTAAAACAAAAAGAAACAATACTATGTGTAAGGTATGTAGTAGTAATGAAAGTAGTGAATATCTAATTAAATATTTAATTAAAAGACTTGAAAATGAAAAAATTAATGATGACAACTATTTATTTTCAAATAATAATGGAAATCAAATAAGTCAACAAGGTTTTATCTATATTTTCTCAAAAATGAATAAAATAATATATAAAAATAGATTAGATGATTTAGAATATAAATTAAATAAAAATTATCTCTCTAAAAATAAATTTAAGATGTTTAAAGAAAAAATTCCAAAATTTCATCCCCATGGATTGAGAAAATTTTTCATAACAACAATAAATAGCTATTGTAACAATATTAAAATTATAAATCTCATGTCTGGTCATAAACACTCAAATAAAATCGATACTAATTATATTAACTTTGATGAAAAAATTATTCGAGAAAATTATTATAAATTCCTGGATAAAATAAGTTTTAATACAATTAAATGACATAATATAAATACTATGAATTTACAAGTATATATGTAACTTTTTAAATTTTCATTAAAGTTACAATTATATATGTAATATTTAAGTTATATGGAATTCAAAATATTCAAATAGTTAATTTAAAAATATTTATAAATTTATAGAATACAATAAATTAAACACATAAATCTAAAAAAAATATTAGGAAATAAAAAATGATTAAAAGAGAATCATATTTAAAAAAAATCAGGCCATTAATTAATAAAGATATTATAAAAGTTTTAACAGGAATTAGAAGATGTGGAAAGTCTTCAATGCTAAAATTAATTATTGAAGAATTAAAAAAACAAGGAATCAATGAAGAAAATATAATCTTAATTAACTTTGAGTCTGGAAAATATCTTAATATCAACTCTTCAAGTAAATTAAACACATTAATTCAAAATTTGACAAAAAATTTAAAGGGAACCGTTTATCTATTTTTTGATGAAATACAAAATGTTGAAAATTGGGAAAAATCAATAAATAGTTATAGAGTGGATTTAGACTGCGATATATTTATAACTGGCTCAAATGCAACATTGTTATCTGGAGAAATAGCAACAATCATAGCTGGAAGATATATTGAAATAAAAATTTATCCATTTTCATTTAAAGAAGTAATTCAACTAAACAAAAGAAAAGATAATAAAGAGTTTTTTAATGAAAAAGAGTTGTTTAATGAAAAAAAGTTTTTTAATGAGTATTTAAAATATGGTGGAATGCCTTTAGTTCTTCAATTAAATCAAAACAATAAAATAGAATATTTAAGGGATTTATATAATTCAATTATTTTAAAAGATATTATTACAAGAAATAAGATTCGAGAAATAGATTTATTTGACAAATTAATAAGATTTTTAATGGATAACATAGGACACACATTTTCTGCCCAAAGTATTAGTAAATACTTCAAAAATGAAAATAGAGATGTTTCACGAGACACGATTTATAACTATTTAATTTTTCTTCAAAGAGCATTTTTAATACATAAAGTCCAAAGAGAAGATTTAATTGGGAAAAAAATATTAAGAGTCCATGAAAAATATTATTTTACTGATCATGGATTTAATGAAACACTTTCTGGAAAAAATATGGAAAAAATAGACCAGATTTTAGAAAATATTGTGTATATGGAATTTTTAAGGAGAGGATATGAAATTTATGTTGGAAAAATAAATGGCAATGAAATTGATTTTGTATGTAAAACTAATGAAAAAACAATTTATGTCCAAGTATCTTACATACTTGCAAGTAAACAAACCATTGAAAGAGAATTAAACCCATTATTAAAAATCAAAGACAACTATGAAAAAATAATCATAACCATGGATGAAATTGATTTTTCACAAAAAGGCATAAAACATTATAATATAATTGATTTTTTAAAATCAAATGACTTTTGAATGACTGATAAATAAATAACCAATAAATAATTAAGTAATAAATAATTAAGTAATAAATAATTAAGTAATAAATAATTAAGTAATAAATAAATAACCAAATAAAACAAAGGCAATAATATGAGACTCAAAATTTCATTAAAGGGTGAAGATAAATTATTTATTCCATTTAACTACAATCATATTTTATCTTCAATAATTTATAATAAAATCATAGATAAAGACTTGGCTAATGAATTACATTCAGCACATACATTTAAATTCTTTACATTCTCACAGCTAAATATATACAATAAAAACATGGTTAAAAATGGATTTATTTCAAGAACTGGACAAATTAATTTTAAATTAACATCCCCAAATGATTATCTAATAAAAAGTTTAGTTGAAGGTCATTTAGATGATTTAAAAGTAAATTTTATAAATCAGGAGCTATTTGTAGAGAAAATAGAAATATTAAAAGATGTTGAATTTAAAAATAAAATGAATTTTAAAACAATTTCTCCAATAATCGTTAGAATTAAAAAAGAAACAGATGGAAAACTAAAAGTTTGGGACTTACAACCAAATGAAGAGCTATTTTATAGGAATTTAGAAAAAAACTTAGTTAAAAAGTATAATCAATTTTATAACACAACTCCAAATGAAAAAGAAAATGAAAATAAAAATAAAAATAAAAATGAAACTGAAACTGAAAAAAGAAAAGAAAAGAAAATTGGAGATATTGAAATAAACTCACAAATGAGAAATGTTAAAAGTAAAAGAATCACAATAGAAAAAGGAAATCAAAAAACATTTCATAGAGCATATTTGATGGATATAAATCTAAAAGG
Organism: Candidatus Methanoflexus mossambicus; assembly: GCA_031261915.1. Lineage (GTDB taxonomy): Archaea > Methanobacteriota > Methanobacteria > Methanobacteriales > Methanobacteriaceae > Methanoflexus > Methanoflexus mossambicus. The sequence goes on along the minus strand of JAISIT010000124.1, from coordinate 6,345 downwards.
AGATGAAGATTTAATCAAATTTGGATACAACTGTGGTTTAGGCGAAAAAAATAGCTTAGGATTTGGAATGATTCAATAATTATCATTACCATTATTATTATTATTATTATTATTATTATTATTACCAATATTATTACCAATATTATCATTATCATATAAAAATCTAAAATAATTTATTTAATTAATGGCAAGTTATTTAAATTAGATTAAACAATAATATTATTAAATATAAATCATTTATTAAATTATTAAATATTTATTAAATTTATTTAAAAAAATAAAAAGAAAAAATAAAAAATAAAAAATAAAAAATAAAAAAAATAAAATTCATTATTAAATTTCAAGAGGAGTATTTTTTATGAAAACATTACCTGTGGGAACACAAACATTCTCAATTATTCGTGAAAACGATTATTTATATGTAGATAAAACAAAATACATTTTACAAATGATAAAAGATGGGAGAATAAACTTTTTATCTCGTCCTCGCCGTTTTGGAAAATCACTACTTGTAAGCACACTTGAAGAACTTTACAAAGGTAACAAAAAACTATTTGAAGGATTATATATCTATGATAAATGGAACTGGGATGAAACATATCCTGTTATTAAATTAGACTTAAGTAAAGTTAAAAATATTAATTCAATTGAATTAGAAAAAAGATTAAAAGAAATTATTTATAATGCTGGGCAAAAATATTCAATAGAACTTAACAATGAAACTTCACAAGGAATGTTTGATTCATTAATTTTAGAATTATATCAAAAATTTAATAAACGTGTTGTTATATTAATTGATGAATATGATACTCCTTTAAATGATAATTTAGAAGATATTGAAATTTTTAAAGATAATCGAAGAGCATTACAAGAATTATATGGATTATTAAAATCAAATGATGAATATATTCAATTTATTTTCATTACAGGAGTATCTAAAATAGCCAGCACATCAATATTTTCAAAACTAAACAGTCCAAGTGATCTTACATTGGATGATGAATTTGCAATAATTTGTGGTTACACCGAGGATGAATTAGAGAATTATCTTCATGAACATATTGAATATCTTGCTAAATTAAAATCTTGTTCTTATAAACACATGAAAAACAAAATAATTGAATGGTATGACGGTTATAGTTGGGATGGAAAGCAAAAACTCTTTAATCCATATTCAGTAATGTCAATGCTTAAAACTAAAAAATTTAGAGAATATTGGTTTAGCACAGGAACAACAACTTTTTTAATGAGCAAGATAAAAGAAGAAAATATTTTGCCTAAAATCCTTAAACCAATACCTCAAAATGAAAGTGAGTTGTCTGAATTTGAAGTAGAAAACACCAATATGATAGCATTACTCTTTCAAACAGGATATTTAACTGTTCAAAGTGTGAAAGAAGAATATGGTGAAGAAGAATACTATCTATATTTCCCAAATCGTGAAGTTAAAAATGCATTCGGCAAACATCTGTTAAATAACTATACTCATTACTCTAATGGAGATTTAACTCCTTTAAAAAAGAAGATATTAAAACAAATCTATACATTAGATAATATTGGTTTAAAAGAATCATTTGAATTTTTACTTGCAAGAATACCATATCAACTACACATAAAAACCGAAAGCTATTATCACAGTGTAATACTCTCATGGCTACTTGCCTATGGATTCGACATAAAAGGAGAAGATACAACTTCAGACGGAAGAATTGATGCAATATTAGAACAAAAAGACTCAGCAGTAATAATGGAGTTTAAATATTCATATACTAAAGAAGATGAAAACAAAGAAATAATTGAAAAAGCTAAAACAACAGATAGTTTATTAGATGAAGCATTTGAACAAATTCATGATAAAGAATATTATAAAAAGTATCATAACAAAGAGAAAATAATTTTACTTGCAGTAGCTATTTCAAATAAGCAAATAGAGACAAAATTTGAATTATTTAAAGGAGATTTATTATGAAAACATTGCCTGTGGGAACACAAACATTCTCAATTATTCGTGAAAACGATTATTTATATGTAGATAAAACAAAATACATCTTAAAAATGATAAAAGATGGAAGAATAAACTTTCTATCTCGTCCTCGCCGTTTTGGAAAATCACTACTTATAAGTACACTTGAAGAACTCTACAAAGGCAACAAAGATTTATTTAAAGGATTATACATCTATGATAAATGGAACTGGAATGAAACATATCCAGTTATTAAATTAGACTTAAGTAAAGTTAAAAATCTTAATTCAATTGAATTAGAAGGTAGATTAAAAGAAATTATTTACAATATTGGAATAAATTACTCAATAAAACTTGTTAATGAAACTTCACAAGGAATGTTTGATTCATTAATTTTAGAATTATATCGAAAATTTAATAAACGTGTTGTTGTATTAATAGACGAGTATGATACTCCATTAAATGATAATTTAGAAGATATTGAAATTTTTAAAGATAATCGAAGAGCGTTACAAGAATTATATGGATTATTAAAATCAAATGATGAATATATTCAATTTATTTTCATTACAGGAGTATCTAAAATTGGTAGTACTTCTATTTTTTCAAAACTAAATAGTCCAAGTGACCTTACACTTGTAGATGACTATGCAAATATATGTGGATATACTCATGATGAAATCGAGAAATATTTACATGAACATATTAAATGTATGGCAAAAAAAGAAAATGTATCTTATGAAAAGATGATGGATAAAATCAATTATTGGTATGACGGTTACAGTTGGAATGGAAAAACAAGACTTTTTAATCCATTTTCTGTAATGTCAATGCTTAAAGACAAAGATTTCTCTGAATATTGGTTTAGCACAGGAACAACAACATTTTTAATGAATAAAATAAAAGAAAATAATAATTTAACTCCAATTATAGAACCTACAGCATATTACAAAGATGATTTATTGAAATTTGAAGTAGAAAACACAAATATAATTGCATTACTATTTCAAACTGGATATTTAACAATAAAAGAAATAAAAAAAGATTTTGATGGAGATAATGAATATTATTTATACTTCCCTAATCGAGAAGTTAAAAATGGCTTTGGAAAAGATTTATTAAATAGTTATACAAACTATGCTAATGGAGATTTAAACTATTTAAAAAAGAAAATTATGAAAGAAATCTATAGTTTAGACAGTAATGGATTAACAGAATCCTTCGAATTTTTACTTTCAAGAATACCATATAAATTACATGTAAAAACTGAAAGCTATTACCATAGCGTGATACTTTCATGGCTACTTGCCTATGGATTTGAACTTAAAGGAGAAGACCCTACATCCGACGGTAGAATTGATGCGATAATGGAAAGAAATGATTTCGTTGTCATAACCGAATTTAAATATTCTCATGATATAAAAAATAAAGATGGAGATATAACAACTAAAGCTAAATCAATAGATACACTATTTAATGACGCATTTAAACAAATATATAAGAAAAAATATTATAAAAAGTATTACAATAAAGATAAAATAATTTTACTTGCAGTAGCTATCTCAAATAAACAAATAAGCACAAAATTTGAAGTATTTAAAGGAGAATCTTTATGAAAACATTACCTGTTGGAACACAAACATTTTCAATTATTCGTGAAAACGATTACTTGTATGTAGATAAAACAAAATACATCTTAAAAATGATAAAAGATGGAAGAATAAACTTTTTATCCCGTCCTCGCCGTTTTGGAAAATCACTACTTGTAAGCACATTTGAAGAACTCTACAAAGGCAACAAAAAGCTATTTGAAGGACTGTATATTTATGATAAATGGAATTGGAATGAAAATTATCCAGTTTTAATTTTAGACCTGAGTGAATCTGATAGTTCAACGCCAGAACTTTTAAAAGAATCATTAACCGAAATAATCTCAGAAATTGCTGATAGTTTTTCAATAGATCTTAAAAGCACTAATTATAAAGGAATGTTTAGAGAATTAATTGTTAAATTAAATAATAAAACTAAAAAAAGAGTAGTTATTCTAATTGATGAATATGATCTTCCACTTAATGATAATTTAGATAACAGCGAAGTTTTTGAAGAAAATAAGAAAATATTACAAAATATTTACTCAATATTGAAATCTAAAGACAAAATAATTCAGTTTATTTTTATTACAGGAGTATCTAAAATAGCCAGCACATCAATATTTTCAAAACTAAACAGTCCAAGTGATTTAACACTTGTAGGAGATTATGCGAATATCTGTGGTTATACACATGAAGAATTAGAGGAATATTTTCATAACTACATTCAAATGATGGCAAAACTTGAAAATGTTTCTTATGATACTATGATTAATAAAATTAACTACTGGTATGATGGTTACAGCTGGAATGGAAAAACAAAACTTTTTAATCCATATTCATTAATGTCAATGTTTAAAGATAAAGATTTTACAGAATATTGGTTTAGCACAGGAACAACAAGCTTTTTAATGGATAAAATAAAAGAAAATAATGATTTAAATCAGATTTTAGAACCAACATTACAATATAAAGATGATTTATTAAAATTTGAAGTAAAAAATACAAATATAATTGCATTACTATTTCAAACAGGATATTTAACAATAAAAGAAATAAAAAAAGATTTTGAAGGAGAAAATGAATACTATTTATACTTCCCAAATAGAGAAGTTAAAAATGCTTTTGGAAAATATTTACTAAATACATATACAAATTACTCAAATGGTGATTTAAACCCATTAAAAAAGAAAATAATAAATGAAATCTATAATTTAGATGAAAATGGACTAAAAGAATCCTTTGAATTCTTACTTGCAAGAATACCATATCAACTACACATAAAAACCGAAAGATATTATCACAGTGTAATACTCTCATGGCTACTTGCCTATGGATTCGACATAAAAAGCGAAGATACAACTTCAGACGGAAGAATTGATGCAATATTAGAACAAAAAGACTCAGCAGTAATAATGGAGTTTAAATATTCATATACTAAAGAAGATGAAGATGGAAAAGTATTAACCAAAGCAAAAACAATAAATACATTATTTAATGAAGCATTCAAGCAAATACATAAGAAAAAATATTATAAAAAATATTACAACAAAAATAAAATAATTTTACTTGGAGTAGCTATTTCAAATAAAGATATAGGAGTTAAATTTGAATTATTTAAATAAATTTAAAGAAAATTAAATACTTACTTTAAATACTATTAAATTAATGCTCATGCACATAAGATATTTCATTTATAAATAATATTTAAATTCCGTTTAAATACTTGTGCATTTGCAATATTTCGGGTGTATGAGCGTTTTTTTATTTATAAAATAAAAATTTCAAGTTTTATATTATTACATTAGGTTAAGTGTTTTTTTACATAACCTTTATATACTATAAAAAATATACTTACAAAAGACATAATATGATTAAAATTAAAAAATATGGAAAAATTATTTATACTGGCAAATCAATACGAGGATGGAAAATAATCATTATGCCAGACGAAATAAGAATAGATAATTATTATAAGCCATCCCATATTCATGTTCAAAATAACGGTATACATATACCAATAAAATATAAAGACTACGAAGAAGCAGGGCTAATTTTAGAACTACACTTAGAAAAAAATAAAGGTATTAATCTAAAAAAATTAATGAAGGAATTACTATGATAAAAATAAAACTAACAAGAACAATAAAAGGAAAAAACCTTACCAAAGAGTTCAAAAAAGAATATGGATCCATAGAAAAACTTGAAGAAATAATCATTCAAAGAGGAAATATTAAATTAGAAAGCGATATGGAAGATTGGGAATACTTCTTAGAACATCCTGAAGAAGAATATACTCAAGAAGTAATGATATATGATAAAAAACCATCATTTTCAATAACAGATTTAGAGATATTAAACTTATTGAAAAATGAAAAACCAGAATCAATTACAGAACTTGCAAAAATGATGAATAAAGATAGTGGTAATATTGCAAAACAAGTAAATAAACTAAAAGAAAAAGGATTCATAACAATTGAAGAAAAGAAAATTAATAATATAAAAACCCCTATTTTTAATTACGATAAAATAGAAATCGCAATATAAAATTTAAGTCATTAAAACTATTAAACTTAAATATTATTTATTTTATATGCCAATATCAAAAAATAAAGATATTACTCTAATTATAACTGATTAAAATCCATAAAAAATCTTTAAATTTTATTTTTATTATAGTTTAAATCGAAATGTATAAAAGTAATTAAAATAAATTATGTTTATGGTTAATAAAATTCAAAAAAAAGTTATAAAGCATGTTAAAAAGACTAATTTAAATAAAAAAATTAATGA
>JAISIT010000123.1 GCA_031261915.1 Candidatus Methanoflexus mossambicus | reverse complement strand
TCATTAATTTTTTTATTTAAATTAGTCTTTTTAACATGCTTTATAACTTTTTTTTGAATTTTATTAACCATAAACATAATTTATTTTAATTACTTTTATACATTTCGATTTAAACTATATTTCAAAAAAGAAATAAAAAGAAATGATAAACTTTTTCATGAAATTATTTTTTTGTTAAATACAAAATAATAAATATTTAATTAATAAAATATTTGAAATAATTAACTATGAAAAGATAAAAACTAATCAGATAATATGAGAATTAGAAAAATAAGAATTCACGGATTAACACATAAATAAATAACATAATAACTCATATTTATCCAGATAAATCTAAAAAAACATTATTAAAGACTTAAAAAAATATAAAGAAAAAGAAAAATGTCTAAAAAATAAAAAGATATAAAAATAAAAAAATAGAAAACTAAAAAGATATAAAACTAAAAAAGTTTTAAAAAATAATAAAAAAAAGTTTTAAAAGAAAATATGAAAGAATTTACATCATTGGAGGAAGTCCACCTTGACCCATACCATTGTATGTTCCAGGCATTCCACTATGATCCATTCCGTCGTCTTCTGAACCTGTTGATTCAAGAGCACCTCTAGCAGCAACTAAATCATCGATTCTTAAAACCATTTCAGTTGCTTCTGTAGCATATCTAATAGCTTGTTTTTTAACTCTTTGAGGTTCAACAACACCTTCTGCTTTCATATCAACTACTTTACCTGAAAAAACATCTAATCCCATGTATTCTGAGTCTTCATGGGCAGCTATTAAATCAACAATTGAATCAATACTATCTAAACCTGCATTTTCTGCTAAAGTTCTTGGAACAACTTCAATAGCTTCTGCAAATGCTGTAATAGCTAATTGTTCTCTGCCTGGGATAGTTTCTGCGTATTCTTTTAATGCTTTACTCATAGCTATTTCTGGAGCTCCACCACCAATTACTACTGCATCATCTTCAATTGTCGCTGCAACAACACCAAGAGCATCCTCTAAAGCCCTTTCAATTTGACCTGTGATATGTCTTGTGCTTCCTCTTAAAACAATGGATGCTGCTTTAGCATTTGGAGTTTCTTCTACAAAAACCATTAATTGATCAAAGATTTTCTTTTCATAGACTATGCCAGCTTCACCTAATTGATCTGCTGTTAAATCCTCAACATTTGTGACAATTTGAGCACCAGTAGCTTTAACTAAACGTTGCATATCTGATTTTTTAGTTCTTTTAATAGCTAAAATCCCTGCTCTTGTAAGATAATGTAGAGCCAAATCATCAATTCCTTTTTGAGCAAATAAAACATTGGCACCACTTTCTATGACTTTATCAACCATATCTTTAATCATTTCTTCTTCATTGTCTAAGAATGCTTGTCTTTGAAGTGGGTTGGTTAAATCGATTTTAGCATCGGTTTCTAAGTCTTTAATTTCAAGAGGATATTTTAATAAAGCTATTTTAGCATTTTTAATCTCTTTAGGCATAGAATCGTCTGCTTTACCTTTATCAATCAATATTCCATCAACTAAAAATGAATCATCGACTGTTCCACCTGTAATTCTTTGAATGTTAATATCTTTTTTATCAACTTCACCATTATTTGCAACTTTTGTGACTGCTTCGACAATTAACTTCGCAAGATAATCTTTTGCTTTATCAGAACCTTTTCCAGTCATAGCAGTCATAGCTACTTTCATTAAGGTTTCTTTATCACTTGCACTTATTGAAATGTCGAATAGTTTATCAAGAGCTTTTGCAAGGGCTAATTGGTAACCAATAACAATAGTGCTTGGATGAATACCCATTTCTATTAATTCTTCTGCTTTTTTAAGTAATTCACCAGCTATTATAATTGCTGTTGTAGTTCCATCTCCAACATTATCCTCTTGTTTTTTAGCTATTTCAACTAACATTCTTGCAGTTGGGTGGACAATGTCCATTTCTTTTAATATTGTTGCACCGTCGTTTGTTACAACAACATCCCCGAAACTATCAACTAACATTTTGTCCATTCCTTTAGGTCCAAGTGTAGTTCTTATAGTTTCTGCTAAAGCTTTTCCAGCCATAATATTTAATCTTAAAGCATCTCGCCCTAAAAATCTATCAGTTCCTTCTGGTAAAATATAAATTGGTTGATTTCCTGCCATTATATCACATAATACATTTTAGTATAAGTTATTTTAAATTTTATTGTAATTTTATTGTAATTTTATTGTAATTTTTTTATTATAATTTTATAATTTTATAATTTTTATTCTAAAATTTTTTGATAATTTTTATTAAACTTAAACTATTTAATATTATTAATTTAGCTATTTTATTAATATTAGCTATTATTTAAATATATAAAATTTTAATTAATCATTTATTTGATTAATTTATTCTAAATAGTTAGTTTAATAGTTTTAGTTTAATAATTTATTTTAATACTTTATTTTAATATTTAACTTAAAATTAATATTTAATTTAAAATTAATATTTAATTTAAAAAATTTAGAATTTTTAAAAAAATTAAAAAAAGTTATAAGATTTAATTGTATTTTATGTTAATAAAAACTTTTTTATAAATAAAAGTTGTATAAATAAATTTTTTATAAGATATTTATAACATTAAAAATTTGTATTTATTAATATAAATAACTTTAGTTTTTAATGTATTACTAATTTTAATAATTTTAATATTTTTAGCATTTTTAATATTTTTAGTATTTTTATATATTTTAGCATGAATTTTAACATATTTAATATGTTTTATTTATTATGAACTGTATTTGATTGAAATTTTAAAATATTCGGTACTGTAAAGTTCTTGGCTCTTTGAGTTGAGTATTACTTTTTTTGGTATTTTTATGTCATTTTTTGGGGCTCTAGGAATATTTTTTTGATTTTTTCTTAAAAGTTCTTTATTTT
>JAISIT010000048.1 GCA_031261915.1 Candidatus Methanoflexus mossambicus | reverse complement strand
GGTTCTGTTTTTGGAGGTGGTGTTTATAGTTCTGGTGATAATATGCTTGTTAGTGGTTCTAATTTTACTAATAACTCTGTGGAGTATACTGGTGAATATACGATGTATGGTGGAGCTATTTATAATGTTGGTAGTAATAATAAAATTATGAATTCTAATTTTAATAATAACTCTGCATTTTATGGTGGAGCTATTTATAATAATGATGATAATCTTAGCATTAATGGTTCTAATTTTAATAATAATTATGTATCTGGTAGTGGTGGAGCTATTCATAATAATAATACGTATAATCTGAGTATTAGTGGTTCTAATTTTAATAATAATTCTGCGAAGTCTTTTGGTGGAGCTATTGAGAATTTTAATGCTTCTAATCTTAATATTATGAGTTCTAATTTTAATAATAATTCTGCGAAGACGTTTTATGGTGGAGCTATTGAGAATGATGATGGTATTAATATTAGTATTAGTGGTTCTAATTTTACTAATAATTATGCAAATCGTGGTGGTGGAGCTATTTATACTCCTCATGGTGTTAATATTAGTATTAGTGGTTCTATTTTTACTAATAATTCTGTAGATGATAGTGGTGGAGCTATTTATAATGATGGTAGTGATAATTTTAGTGTTAGTGGTTCTATTTTTAATAATAATTATGCGAAAAATTTTGGTGGAGCTATTTTGAATTATGATAGTAGTAATTTTACTGTTACTGTTACTGGTTCTAGTTTTAATAATAACTCTGCAACTTATGGTGGAGCTATTGTTGTTGAGTTGAGTTTTAATTTTAGTATTATGAACTCTAATTTCATGAGTAATATAGCAAATATTGGCAGTGCAATTTATATTACTTATAAGTCTATCTTTTTAAATAATAATATTACTAATAATATTACTATAATCTCTAATAACTTTGTAAATAATACAAATACCACTATTTTTGCAAGTAATGTGGCTGATATTTTGATTAATCACAACCGCATATATGATATGGATAAAAATCATATTGCAGTTAATATGACTAATGATACAATTATGGGTGATGTTAATTGGGATTTAAATTACAATTGGTGGGGAAATAACACTCCAGATACAAATTACAATCTGCTTAATAATTATTTCGTTGTTAATGTAATTAAAAATAATTTAACTAACTATCTCTACACCATTCGTCTAAATGGTAGTGATGAAGATTATGGCTTTGAAAATAAACTTCCATGCTTTAACGGAAGTCTTTATTTAGATTATAGTAATGGTAGTGCTTTGGTATTTGATTCTAAGTTTAATGCAAACAATTCACATCCATTAAATATTAATCCTGCACAAATAGCTATTTTTACTGTTGATGACTGGAAAAGCGAATTTAATAATAAAATAACTAATATTACTATCAATAATGTAAGTGGAGCTAAATACAGCACAATAGTTACATTAAATGCTTCCATTAATGCTTTTGATGGAAATAATACTGGAATTGAAATTATTTTCTACATAAACGGTGAAATAATAGGTTCTAATACAACAAATAATCTTGGCAATGCATACTATCATTATAAAATTCCATTTGCTGGAAATTTCACATATATGGTGAGTAACAATGATTCTAATCATTTTCCAACAAATAGCTCTAAAATTTATGGAGAATTTATCAAATCCAACACCAATATAACCATTAATTCCAATCTTAATGGTTCTAAATATAATAATGATATTGTTCTTAATGCTACTCTTCTTGATGAGTTTGGTAATCCTTTAAGTGGTGTTAGTGTTGATTTTTATATTAATAATGTATTTATAGATTCTAATATCACTGATTCTAAGGGAATAGCTATTTATAATTATCTTGTGGATTTTGTTGGTGATTATAATCTTACTAGTGTTTTTAATGGTAATGATAATTATACTGGTGATATTGTTTCTGTTTTTGGTGATTTTGTTAAAGCTGATTCTAATATAATCATTAATTCTAATATTAACGGTTCTAAATATGGTGATCGTGTTGTTTTTAATGCTACGCTTCTTGATGAGTATGGTAATCCTTTAAGTGGTGTTAGTGTTGATTTCTATATTAATGGTGTATTTGTAGGTTCTAATGTTACGGATTCTAATGGAATAGCTATTTATAATTATGTTGTTGGTTTTGTTGGTAATTATAATTTTACTACTGTTTTTAATGGTAATGATAATTATAATGGTGATATTGTTTCTGTTTTTGGTGAATTTGCTAAAGCTAATTCCAATATAATCATTAATTCCAATATTAATGGTTCTAAATATAATGATCGTGTTGTTCTTAATGCTACACTTCTTGATGAGTATGGTAATCCTTTAAATAATGTTAGTGTTGATTTCTATATTAATGGAGAATTTATTGACTATGGAACCACAAATACTAATGGAATAGCTATTATTAACTATACTGTTAGTTTTGTTGGAGATTATAACCTCACTGTGATCTTTGATGGTAACATTAATGGTTATTATACTTATAATGTCGATAGTGATTCTGGCTTCGGTGAATTTATTAAAGCCCATGGAATTATTAATATTGACAATATTCCTAAAACTGTAGATATAAACAGTAAAACCACAATTAAAGGCAATTTAACAGATAAAGAAGGTAACTTACTAAATGGCAAAACTAATCTTAAGATTAATGTGACTATAGGTAAAAAGTCCTATATTCATAATGTTGAAGTTATAGATGGTTTATGGAGCTTAAAAATTAGTAATCCAAATATTGGAACAAGCAATGTAAAAATCACATTAAATGATCCAAACTATGAGGGTAATAAAGAATTTAATTATACTGTTAGTAAAATTAAAACAATTATTACAGTTTACTCACCAAAAATCACAGCAGCCAAAAAAACCAATATAGTAATTACTCTAAAAGATAAATATGGCAAGATCCTTAAAGGTAAAAAACTCATTATCAAATCTAAATACCTTAAAAAACCATTTAAATCCACTACAAATAGCAAAGGTCAAATCAACATCCGTATTTATGCATCAGCTATTGGAAAATACACAGGAACTGTTGAATTTACAGGAGATAATATTTATACAAAATCTAAAAAAACCATAACCCAAATAGTCACAGGACTTCCAGATCTAACATTTACTAAAATCAAAAGAATCAAATCATCTAACTATCAATTAGCCACATATACCGTGACAATAAAAAATATAGGCAAAGGAGATTCCCCTAAAACCCAATTATACATGCAACATTGGAAATACAACGGATGGAAATCAAAAATAATAAAAGTCAATATCAAAGCTATTAAAGCAGGCAAATCACTTACTTTAACTGTTAAATTCCTACCAGATCGAGGAAGCCACAGAACCTGCAAATATCAATGGTTTTATATAAACCCACTTAAAAACTTTAAGGAAATTTCTTATAAAAATAATTTAAAGTGTTTAAGACCATAAAAATAGTTTTTTGTTTTTTTTCTATTTTTTTTCTATTTTTTTTTCTATTTTTTTTGGCACTGACAAAAATCAACTGGTTAACTTAATGTTAATTCCTTTAATGAATTAAAATCAAATTAAATTTTAAGAGATCTTAATATATTTTTTAGCTTATTCAAACCATTGAATTTTGACATTTCTGGATATGTTCCAAAATTAAAATTTTTGTAAATTTTATCGTTATTTTGAATTCTAACTTATGTTAAGTTTACTTATAGTATATCCCGTAACTTTTATAACTAATTACTTATACATATATATCTATGTCTGTTGGAAGGAAATTTAATATTGAGGAGAATTTAGATATTGAAGAGTTGAATTCAATTATAAA
>JAISIT010000002.1 GCA_031261915.1 Candidatus Methanoflexus mossambicus | reverse complement strand
TATTTTTCATATATTTTTCATATATTTTTCATATATTTTTCATATATTTTTCATATATTTTTCATATATTTTTCATATATTTTTCATATATTTTTCATATATTTTTTTATATTCTTTTTTCATATAATCGGAGGATACAATGACAAATGAAAATTCAAATAAGAGTTTTAAAGATATATTTAGTCAGCCAAAAGTAGTATGGGCAGTATTCTTTGCTGCAGTTATTTCATTTATGGGATTAGGATTGGTTGATCCTATTTTACCAGTAATTTCTCAACAATTAGGTGCAACACAGACAGAAGTAGCACTTTTATTTACAACTTATAGTGCTGTAATGGCAATAGCTATGCTTGTAACAGATATTGTTTCAGCTAAATTAGGAATAAAGAAAACATTACTTTTAGGTGTTGGGATAATAGCTTTTTTCTCTTGGCTTTGTGGTTATGTCAATGATATCTGGACTATAATCTTTTTAAGAATAGGTTGGGGTCTTGGTAATGCATTATTTGTTGCAGTAGCATTGACAGCTATTATAAATTTCTCTGGAGGAGATAATGAAGGTTCTATAATTCTTTATGAAACTGCTGTTGGATTAGGATTTTCAGCAGGTCCACTTCTTGGAGGAATACTTGGAAATATGCTTTGGAAATATCCATTTTACGGTGTGGGGGCATTAATGGTTATTGGATTTATTCTTCTTTTGGTTTTACTTCCAAGTTCTAAAAAAATAAATGAAAGTATTTCCCAAAAAGAAAAAGAACATCATGCAAATAAATCTATCATGGATCCATTCCGTTTAATGAAAAGAAAACCAGTATTAATTCTTGGAATATTTGGATTTTTATATAACTTTGGATTTTTCACATTATTTGCGTATTCCCCATTTGTTTTAGGATTAAGTGCTCAAGGAATTGGTTATGTCTTCTTATTCTGGGGTATTCTTGTTGCTGTTTCTTCAATTTTTATTGCTCCAAAAATAAAAAATAAACTTGGAACATTTAAATCAATTTATCTGGTAATAGCTATTTTAGTGCTTATATTGTTTATTATGGGACTTTTTACAAATAATATTCTAATTTTAATTGTAAGTATTATTGTTTCTGGATTTTTAATGGGAAATGTTAACACATTACTCACTAATGCTATGATGAAAATAGGAGGGGATGATAGATCAACAACATCTGCTGCTTATAACTTCATACGTTTTATTGGTTCTGCAATAGCTCCACTTTTTGCAACATTCGTCGGAGAACAAATAGCTCCAAATGTTCCTTTCATCACTGGTGGTTTATTCATGTTAACTGCTTTAATATTCTTATATCTTAATAAAAAACATCTGCCAGATGTCGATAATATATTTGAAAAATTTGAAGAGAATATTTTCAAAGTTAAAGACTTCATGGTAAGTAATGTTATAAAAATATTGCCTAATACGAAAGTAATTGATGTTTTACAGATTTTAGATACAAATAAAATTAGTGGACTTCCTGTTGTTGATGAAAATAATAAATTATTGGATATTATCACCAGTGGAGACATTATAAGATATTTAATCCCTAAAGATCAAGCTCATGACCTTTTGTATAGTGTATATGTGGAAGAAGAGTCTGAATCTGATGTAATCCATAAAAAAACTAATAAAACTGCAAAAGATATTTTAAATGCTGCTAAAAAGAAAAAATTAGTCACATTAACCGATGATGACAGTTTTGAAAAAGCAATGAATTATTTATCTAAACATCATTTTAAAATTATTCCAGTAATTGATAATGAAGAAAAAGTCATAGGAATAGTTTCAAGGGGAGATATTAATAATACATTCATTAAAATGACATTAAACAAAGAAAATTAATAAAAACCTTTTAGATTTCTTAGATTTCTTAGAGTAATGGATTAAATAATGTTGGTCATGATTTTTATTATAATTTTATTATAATTTTATTATTTTTTTCTATTACTTTTTTTACTTTAAAAAATTGAAGTACTTTATTTTTTTAGTGTTATTTGTTTACTTTAAAAAAATTAAGTACTTTAAATAATTATTGTTATATATTATCATATATATATTATATATTAATACTAATTACAAGAAGATAATTAAAAAAATCAAAATATGATTAAAAATCTATAATTGGTGAAATAATGGTAGATATTCCCCTTGGACTTCCTAAGGATGTTGATAAATATTTTTATAATCGTGAAAAAGAATTAATCACTCTAAATTCGATAGTTAACACATTAAATCAGAATATTTCTAATCAAATTTTAGTAACTGGGCTTCGTGGTGTTGGAAAATCATTTCTTCTTAAAAAGTTAATGACAACAATACCAAAAAACATTTTAGTTTCATATATAGATATATCTAACATTTATGGGGCTGGAAAGAGTAATTTAACTGAAGAAGATATATTATATGGTCTTCTAAGTGAAATGAATAATTCTTTACAAAGTAATGAAAAAATTTATAAAAAAACTTATAAAAAAATACATATCCAAATCAAAAACTTATTATCTAAGCTAAAAACCAATGATTATACTTTTAATGATAATGAAACCATATTTTCAATTCCAATACCTCAAATAACTGAAAATTATAAAAAATTAAGTGATTTTGTTTTTAATTTCCCACAAGAAGTTGTCAACACATCAAAAGGCAAAATTAACGGATTTATTATAATTATTGATGAATTTCAATTAATTGGAGAATTAAAGAATGTTGATGCTTTTTTTTGGTTAATTAGAAGTTTTACTCAAAAACAAGATAATGTAACCTATATTTTTACAGGTTCCACATCAACTACAAGTGAAATGGTTGAAAAATTAAATGGAAGTAGTGGAGCATTTGGTCAGAGAATGATACAATTCAATATTGAACCATTTTCAAAAGAAACCTCTAAAAACTATCTTAAAGAAAAAATTCCAGAGATTAACTTCACAGATGATGGTTTTGAAAGATTTTATTCCTGCACTAGAGGTTATCCTGCAAATATAAATAGTTTTTGTAATGTAATGTCAAGCAACATCATATATGGTGATAAAGAAGTAATTAAAGAATTTTACAATAAACTTGATCAAATAGCAGTTAAATGGATAAGTATTTGGTCTTCATTAAATAAAAAAGAAAAAGAAATAATTACAACTTTAATTGATAATGAATCAATTAAATGGAAAGATTTAGCAAAATATGTTTCATTTTCCCAAGCAACATTAACAACAAATGTTAAAAAGTTAAAAAACAAAGGATTAATATCAAATTTCAACAAACTCTACAAAATAGAAGACTTCATGCTATCAGCATGGCTAAAACACAGAAAAAAAGAAGACGGCTTTTATCCATTATAATTATTAAACATGTTGAAAATATAATGGAAGTTAACAGGATAAATCAATAAATTGGATAAAAAGAGAAAAAAATTGAAACTAAAAAAACAAGTTATCGAAAGATTTATATTTGATAAAAGTTAAAGTATTACTAAATTAAAAATATTTAATACTTATTTAAAAAAAGAATAAAAATGAAAGTTAGGAAGCCAAAAAAGCTTCCTACCGAATATCCAGTATACATTTAATATTATGAATATATTATTATATAAATATATTGATTTAAAGTATAAACTTATTTAAATTTTCAATATGGATAACTGATGAATAAAAAAAGAATAAGAATATTTTAAGATGAGATATTAACAACATATTTATTACTAACTTTAGATAAAGGTATTCATAAATATTCTTTAAGATCTTTAAAAAACTTAAATATTAACTAATATTATTATTACTAAATTATAATATTGAATTAATTAAAATGTATAAAATAAAAAGAGATGTTTATCATGTCAAATAATGGAGAAACAAATCCTAAGATTATATTGTTTGTGGGATCGATAATTGTCATAGTAGTTGGAATATGTTTATTAACATTAGGCATGGGATCTCCTTCGGTAGTTGCTATATGTGCTGCAGGTGTGTCTATTGTACTTTCATTATTCGCCCAATATCAAAATAACATTAACATAAATAAACAATTAAACAGAGCCGATGAAAGGTTAGAAAAACAAATGGAAAATGCAGATTATAGGATAAATAAACAATTAAATGCTCAAAAGAAAAATCTTAAAAAACAATTAGATGTTCAGAAAGAAAATCTTAAAGAACAATTAATCTATGACAATAAACAAAAGGTATTATTAGAAATTTACAATGAATTATATCTTCATAATATCCAAAAAGAAATGGAACATAATATTTTTGAAAGTGGCATGTTGGATTTTGCACCAGGTGATGATAATAAAATAAAAAGTGATGAATTAACTAAATTCATTGATAAAATTTATATTTATCTATATTTGAAAGAAATTAGAAATGATATATATAGATATTATTATATTAATAATGATATTAAAGTAATTATAACCGAATATATAAATACAATTGAAAAAGAAACATTTAAATTCTCAAGAGTTGATAAAAATAGTTTCAACGAAGTTATGGCTAATTTTATTAAAGATTTAAAATCTAATATTGGTATTGCCCCTCGAAGACCTTATGAATCACAGTATAAAAATAATATTGATGAACAAAAAAAAATTACTTTCTATGGTAGTGTTAACATAAAAATTAAACAAATATCTAGAACAAACGATAAGAATAATCCTAATTTCATGTTATGTAAGTTGTTAAATGATGTATTTTTACAAGAAAATATGGTTAAGAGATATATTGAAACTATGTATATTAATATAGAAAAAGAAATTGGAGTAAAAATGACGAATAACATGATATAAATTAATTATTTTATTTTATATTATAATTTATCATTTTTAATAGATAAAATAGCTAAATAAACAGGATATAGCATATTGGGGAATTTGTATTCTCCACTTCTTGCTCTTTCTTGTTCTAATATTTTCAATTGTTTTGCTTTTTTTAAAAAATCAGGAAAAACTTTTTTTTCTTCGTCATTAAGATATTTTTCAAAATTGCTCTTTTTAAATGATATGATTGCGTGTTCTCCCATTTTAAGAAGTATAGATCTGTATTTTGGACTGTATATTGATGAATCAATTTCTGGGCGAATAAATTTTTTACCTATTTGCATTCCTGCCTCAAAAATCCCTTTTAATGCGTCATTTTCATCTATAATATTGTCGCTATCTTCCCAAAACACTCCTTCACCAATTTCTTGCATCATTGTTGGGATTCCTGTGGAAAAATTTATCATTTTATCTAATGCTTCTTTTTCTGTTTTAATAGAAACTTTTTCAAAAGTATCTTCAAAAAAAGATGAAACTTCTGCTCTTGTTAAGGGTCCAAGATTGTATGATCTAAATATTCGATTAAATGAAGGATTATGATTGTATAATGCTTGTAATTTATCTGGATATCCTGATAACATTATTGCAACAGGACTTTCGCCTCCAAAATTAACATCTAATGTGTCTGAAAAACTTTTATACCATGTAGCGAAATCAGGACTTTTTGTTAATCCATTAATGTCATCTATAATAATAAATATTCCTTTTTTATCCTCAAAATCTTTTACCATTTCGCTTAAAAATTGAGGAAAGTTATTTTTAACAGATTTAATAAATTCCTCTTTATTTTCTTTTAATTCTATATTTGCTCCAAACGCACCAACACTTTTAATGTTATCTTTAAATTTCCTGAATATTTTTTTTGACCATGTTTCAGATTCTATTTCATTTAATAATTGTTCTATGACATGTGATATTAAAGATTCAATATCCTGTAAACTATCATTTGTTACATGAACTCCAACCATTTTAAATTTTTTTTGAACTAATTGTTTTACATAATTTGCTAATGATGTTTTTCCCATTCCTCTTTTTCCTGTTATAAAAAAGTGCTGTGCATTTCCACTAATTACATTAGGCATGTATCTGATAATATTTTGTATTATGTCCATTCGTCCTTTAAAATTTTCAGGATTTACTGGGTGTCCTGGTTGAAAAGGAGTTTCTTTTAAAGGGAATTCTTCCATTTTATCACTTAAACTATTATTTTTTAAATATTGATTGTTGATTAAATTTTAATTATTCATTATTCCATTAAATTTTTATTAATTAATAATCATTCCATTTAATAAATATTAATAGATTATTGTCTTTTCATCATTATATATTTATTTATATATTTTTGAAAATATTGAAAATTTTCATATATTTGATAAATTCTTAGGATTTAGTTAGGAAAAATTTTATTAAGAATTCCTATTCTTTACTTAATGTTAGGATTTAGTTAGGAAAAATTTTATTAAAAATTCCCATTTAAATTATAAATTCATGAAAATGTTTAAAATTGAAATAATAATAAATGCTTATTTTGATTTAAAAATAATTAAATATTATTGTTTGATGTTTGATTTACTTTTAAACATATTAAATATTCAAAAAAATAGAAAAATTGCCTGTTTAATTGGGTATTTTAAAACCTATCAATAAAAATTGGAAAAGAAGTAATAACGGACCTGAGGGGATTTGAACCCCCGACCTCGGGATCCGAAGTCCCGCGTCATATTCCAGACTAGACCACAGGCCCTATTTAATGAAATAATATTAAATTTAAGTATTTTCTTAATTAAATTTATTTTAAATATTTTAAATTTTTAAATATTTTAATAATATTAAAAATTTTTAAATTTAAATAAATAATAAAAAATAAATAATAAAAAATAAATAATAAAAAATAAACACTAATTTATTCCACTAATTAATTATATGAAATTAGTTTTATTTATATCTTTTTTATAATTTTAATTTTCATAATTTTAATTTTTATAAAATTTATAGTATTCTTAGTATTTATTATTTATTTAATCGTATCTTTCATGGAAAAGAATTTCATCTAACTGGTAATCTTCATATTTTCTCTTTTTTAAAACTATTTCAAGTTCTTGTGGGGTTAATAATGGTTTTTCATACATTAATGAATCATCAATAGCTATTCGTGGACATGCAGTAATAATAAATCCTTCTAAATCAAGATATGGTAGTAAACTATCTGGGGTGATATTTTCTAAGAAAATTAAATATCCTTCCATAGCTTCTTCTTCAAGGGTCTTTTTTATTTCTTTTGCAAGTTTAAATCTTTGTTGTCCTTCTTTTGATGAGATAATAATTCCCCATTTTTTAATATCTAATGATTTAGCTATTTTTAAATATCGAGATTTTAAAATTTGGTCTGCAAATTCAGACATTTCACGTATTTCTCCCATATATGGGTCAATAGCTATTACTGGACTGTGGGTAAATAAACGAATACCTAAAGGGTGAAAATTACCACTTCCAATGAAAACTGTTGCTTGGGCATTTAAATCTTTAATTGATGAGAAGTTACAACCTAAAACTTGACCTTTCCGTGTGTTTTTAGAAGAACCAATAGCTATTTCCTTACCATTATCTTCAAAAAAGTCTTTAAATTCATTTAATAAATTTAAATGTTGAGTAGTTGTTGCTAAAGCTATTTTTGTGTAGGGTTTTAAGTATTCCAGGGATTTTTCTAAAACATCATGGACTGATAAATTACTGTAAGCTTCAATAAACATAGTTGGAATAGAAGTCTTCAATGGTAGGGGAGTATGAGCATAATGGACTATTAAATCAGCTATTCCTTTCATTTTACTGTCAATTAAATCACAAGCTCCAAAACAAGGATCTCCAGATATGATTACATTAACATTAGCTTCTTTTTCAAGATATTTAGCTATTTTTGTTGCTTTCATCTTTAATCCTTCTGGAAATTGAAGTGCAACAGTTTTAGCATTTAATTTCTGTATTTTATCTAATACTTTATCTAATTCCATATTATAAAGTGACATTCTATCATAACAAACTTTTTTTTAGAAATATTTGATCAAAAAAAGTATAATTCATAATTAATTTAGATTTAATATTTTTATTAAAACTAATATTTTTATTAGATTTAATATTTAATTTAAAATTATTATTTTTATTGGATTTAATGTTTAAATTAATAATTTAAAATAAATAAAACATTTAATCAAGGATTTCCACATAGATTTTTCCATCATTTATGTCTAATTTTGCAAGAGACATAACTTTTACTCCTGTTTTCTCTTCTACTATTTTTTTACCATCATATTTTTCAACAATAGCTACGGTGAACTCTACATCAACATCCATACTTTTTAATGCTTCAACAACTGCAGTTAATGTTCCTCCAGTGCTTACAACATCATCTACGATTATAACTTTGTCTCCTGCTTCAAGATAATTTATATATAAATTTGCTTTACTGTAACCTGTTTCTTGAAAAACAGGAACTTCTCCTGGAAGTCCATATTCTCTTTTTCTAATTACCGTAAATGGTATTCGAGTATCAAGTGAAAGGGCAGTAGATAAATGTATTCCCATAGCTTCTACACAGACAATTTTATCAATATTGTTTAAATCAAGATTTTCTTTAATAGCTTTTTGCTTAATAAATTCAACAATTTCTTCTAAAATTTCTGGATACATTAATGGAATTCCATCGGTAATAGGATTAACAAAATAGTCATAATCTCCTTTTTTAATTATTGGAGATGATTCTAATGATTTTTTTATTTCTTCATACATATAAAAACCTTTATTTTTTAATTAGTAATTTAATTATTAATATTTTAATTAGTGATATTTATTTTAGCTATTAATTTTTATTTTAATATTAAACTCATATATTTGCATTATTTTGTTGTAATAATTTTAATCATAAATTTTAAATAATATATTAATCATATATTTGATTTAATATAAATGTTTTTTTAAAAACAGATGAAGTGATTTTATGTTGGGTAATTTAGGTAAAAGTTTAACAGATGCTATGAAAAAAATGGCGGGAATGTCAGTTATTGATAAAAAAGCTGTTAAAGAAATAGTTAAAGATATACAAAGGGCTTTAATACAAGCTGATGTTAATATTAAGTTAGTCTTAGAATTATCAAAGAAAATAGAGAAAAGGGCATTAAATGAAAAGCCAGATAAAGGTTCAACTGCAAGTAAACATGTTATAACAATAGTATATGAAGAATTAGTTAATTTAGTTGGAGAAAAAACTCATCCACTTGAAATAACTGGTAAACAATATAAAATAATGTTTTTAGGTTTACAAGGTAGTGGTAAAACTACAACTATTGGTAAACTTGCTCGTTATCTTCAAAAAAAAGGTTTTAATCCAGCTATTGTTTCAACAGATACTTGGAGACCTGCAGCTTATGAGCAATTAAGGCAATTAACAGAAGAACTTCATATATCTCTTTTTGGTGATCCCGATAATAAAGATGCAGTTGATTTAGCTCGTAAAGGTTTGGAAAAGTTTAAAAACCAAAAAGTTATTATTTTTGATACTGCAGGAAGACATAAAGATGAAGCTGATTTATTAAATGAAATGGAAGAATTATCTGCAGTAATTAATCCTGATGAAGCTATTTTGGTTATTGATGGAACCATTGGTCAACAAGCTCGTGAACAAGCTCAAGCTTTTGCAAAAACTACTACTTTAGGTTCAATCATTGTTACAAAATTAGACGGGTCTGCAAAAGGTGGAGGAGCTTTGTCTGCTGTTGCTGAAGTTGGTGCACCTATAAAATTTATCGGAACTGGTGAAAAAATAGATAATTTTGAAGTTTTTGATCCTTCACGTTTTATTTCACGACTTTTAGGTATGGGAGATATTCAAACTCTTATTGAAAAAGCAGAAGAAGTTGTGGATGAAGATTTAGCTGAAAAAACCATGGAAAATATGATGAGTGGTAAATTCACAATTAAAGATATGGAAAACCAGTTTGAAATGATGGGCAAAATGGGACCAATGAAGCAAATAATGAATATGATTCCTGGTCTTGGTGGAAAAATCCCTAAAGAAGCAACTAAAATGACTGAAGATAAAATAAATTCATATAAAATTATTATTAGTTCAATGAACGAGTATGAAAAACTTAATCCTAAAATAATTAAGCAATCAAGGATAAATAGAATATCCAGAGGTTCTGGTGTCAAACCAGAAGATGTAAAAGACCTTTTAAAATATTATAAAAACACAAAAAAAGCAGTAAAAGGTTTCGGAAAACGGGGCTTAGGTGGAAACCAAATGAGCAGACTCATGGGACGTTTCATGAAATAATTTCTTAAAATAACTTTTTATTTTTTAGTAAATTTAAAAAAGTTAAAAAACATAGTTAAAATAGTTAAATAATTATAAAATAATTATAAAATAGTTTAAAAATTAAAATAATTATAAAATAGTTTAAAATAATTATAAAATAGTTTAAAATAGTTAAAATAAATAAATAATTTAATAAAAGTAACTAATATTTAAATTAACAATAATTAATTGAAGATAATAATTTATAATGATAATATGATTTATAATAATGCTCTTTTTGAACTTAGTGAAGTATTGAAAATTACTGAGAATAATATTTGTTATGATTGTTTGGTTCGTAAAATTCCTGAATTAAATAAAATTAATGATATTGAGGATTATAATAATTTTATTAATTCTAATAATTTTAATTCTAATAATTCTAATAATTTTAATTCTAATAATTTTAATTCTAATAATTCTAATTCTAATAATTTTAATTCTAATAATTCTAATTCTAATAATTTTAATTCTAATAATTCTAATTCTAATAATGATAATGAAAGGAATAATGAAAATATTAATGATATTATTAAAAATATTAAAAACATCAAAAATAACAATGATTTTAATGAATGTGAGATATGTAAAGGTGTTTTGCCTAATTTTGATATTAAAACAATTATAAATAAAATTAATGATAAAATAGAATATTTAAATTTAGAATTCAAGTCTTTTTTAGTTGGATCTAAACTTCCAAAGGAAATTGTTGAAATAGATGATTTTATTAATGAAAAAATTGGTATAGAATCTATAAATATTAAAAAAGATATTAACATACGAATAGGTGAAGCTTTAGAAGACGAATGGGGACTTGAAGTTGATTTTAATAATCCAGATATTGTTGTAATGGTTGATTTTAGAAGAGTTTTTGAAACAATTGAAAATTCTGGGGATGATATTGATAAGACGATTTTTGAAGATGTAAATATTAGAATACAAATCAATCCAATATTTATTGAGGGAAGATACCTTAAATTCCTTAGGACTATTCCTCAAACCAAATGGCCTTGTCGAAAATGCAAAGGAAAAGGATGTGATGAGTGTAATTTCACTGGAAAGAAATATCAAGAGTCTGTTGAAGAATTACTTTCTAATGTAGCTATTAAAATCTTTAATGGGTATAAATCAAAGTTTCATGGTGCTGGAAGAGAAGATATTGATGTTAGAATGTTAGGAAATGGTAGACCATTTGTTTTAGAAATTTTAGAACCAAAAACAAGATTTGTGGATTTAGAAAAATTAGAAAAAGATGCAAACGAGTATTCTAATGGAAAAACTGAATATTTGAACTTGAAATATACTAACAAATCCAGAAAAGCAGAAATTAAGGTTTCCTCTCCTAATACATACAAAGTTTACAGAGCATTGGTTGAATGTGAAATGGAAATTGATAAAGATAAGTTAAACCTATTAAAAAGTCTTAAAACCATTCATCAAACTACTCCACAAAGAGTTCTACATAGACGTGCTGATAAAATTAGAATAAAAGAAGTAAAAGATTTAAAATATAATTTATTATCTCCAACATCATTTGAAATGATTATAAAAACAGAAGGTGGCTTATATATTAAAGAATTAATTTCTTCTGATGATGGACGAACAAAACCAAGCGTTAGTGAAATTTTAGACAATAATTCTATTTGTAAAGAGTTAGATGTCATTGAAGTAGGAATAAAATAATTTTTTTTTAGATTAATGAGGTATTAATCTTTAAAATAAAACCATTAAAAACATAATATTTATTAATAAGAAAAAATAAATTTTAATTATTATAAAAAATAAATATATATAACTATATTATTAAAACAAATTTATTTTATTAAATTTTTTATTAATATTTATTTTTTTACTAATATTTATTGAAATTTTAATATATTTTTCTATATCAATATATTTTTCTTATATTAATATATTTTCTTAATTTTAATATTTTAAGTTTAATAATTTATCTATAAATTATTCATCTTATTTTCATATTTTTAAACTAATAAATGATACTTTTTAAATAAATGATACTTTTAATAAAGTTATATTTTTTTAATAAAGTTTTTCATCATAGAGGTAATAAAATGCAAAGATCAAGAGGATTTAGAAGTAAAACTAGAAATAAATTGACAAGTGTTAAAAGACCAGGTCGTTCTAATCTTATAACTAAAAAATTACAAAAATTTGAAGAAAATGATTTAGTCCATATTATTATAGATCCAAGTGTTCATAAAGGACAGCCACATCCTAGATTCCATGGAAAAACAGGTAAAATCATTGGAGTTCAAGGAAAATCCTATGTTTTAGGTTTAAATGATAAAAATAAAGCAAAAGAACTTATTGTTAGACCAGAACATTTAAAATTACAAAGTGAATAAATAATTAAACGCATTTAAAATATTTAAGTCCATTTTAATTTGAAAACAATATTCAAATTTATAAAACATGCTTAGATAATAGTGTTTTTATTAATTATTTATTTAAATATTTATTTAAATATTTAAATTTAAAAGAGTGAGTAAATGATAGGGAAAAAAACTATAAATTCTACTCCAATTCCAATGGCTAAGGTTAAAGAAGTTCTTAATAATTATGTTGAGAACTTTGAACCTAATTATGAACAAAATGTTACTATTGATCATGTTAGCCAATTCTCAAAACTTTCTTTAGACGAAACTGAAAAATTAATCGCAGAATTAGAATCTGAAATGGATTTAAAACCTAAATATGCAGTAAAAATAGCTGATATGATGGTTAAAGATTTAGATGATTTAAGATTATTATTTTCTAAAGAACCTTTAAAACTCAAAAACGAAGATATGAAAAGAATATTAGAAATTGTAGATAAATATCGTGAGTTTGAAGAAGAAGAGTATGATCAAATTCAAGATGGTCAAATTCAAGATGATCAAGAAGAATATCAAAATGAATTAGTAGAAGACTTAGATAAAACAGAAGATATACCAAGTTTAGAAGATTTAGATGAAATATAGCTTTTAAAAAATATAAATTTAAAAAACTAAATTTTAAAGAATATAATTTTAAAGAATATAATTTTAAAGATTATATTTTAAAACTATAAAATTGATCTAAATTAATTTAATTCTAAATTAATTTAATATAATATTAAAGATAAATAACAAATATACATATTTAAAATACTTAAATACTAGTTCAGTGATACAATGGAAGATTATGCCGTTATTTTAGACTATTTACCATTAGGATATGTTGATGAAAATACGTCTACTTTTAAAAAAAAGCCAATTGCACAAGCTATTGGAACCAAAAACTTTACTTTATTGGAATTAATTCCTCAAAATGGTGTTGATTTAGAAATCGATGATACCGTTTATATTGGAAAAGATAAAGATAAAAGAGATAAAATTAGTAGGGTTAAAGGTATTTTAGATTATGAAAATTTAACTGCCACAAGTAGAGCAGAATTAGATTTTGTTATTAAAGATATAATTGAAGATAATAACGATCATTTTATTAAATTTTTCAATGAGTCTGATGCAGTAAGTATTCGCTTACACATGTTAGAATTACTTCCAGGAATTGGAAAAAAACACATGGAAGCTATTCTTAAAGCAAGAGAAGAAAAACCCTTTGAAGATTTTGAAGATCTTAAAAATAGAGTCCCATTACTTAATGATCCTGTTGGTTCCATAGTTAAAAGAGTGGAAATAGAAATTGATACAGTTTCTATTAAGAAAGGAAAAAATAAATACAATATTTTCACTCAAATAAAAAAACCAAGACCTCAAAGAGATGGAAGAAATTCAAGAAACAATAGAAATTCAAGAGATTCAAAAAACTCAAGAGGAAACTCTTCAAGAAGAAACTATTCAAAAGGAAACTCTTCAAGAAAAAGAAACTATCGTCCAAAGGATTAATAACTTTTAATTAATTTAAACTTTTCATGTTTAATTTTGGTAGATATACAGTGTTATTTTTGATTTTTAGGTATATATTTTTATTTTTAATTATATATTTTTATTTTCTATGTTCTATATATCATTTTATTTTATTTTTTTTATTTATCTTTAAATTGAAGAATTTAACCTCTTTTTTTACTTTTTTTATAAATTATATTCATGATATAATTTTTTATAATCACAAATTTTCTTTTATTGGTATTATATTTAAAAATATTAATATTTTTAATAATATTTTTAATAATATTTTTAATAATATTTTTAATAATATTTTTAATAATATTTTTAATAATAATTTTAATATTTTTAATAATAATTTTAATAGTTTTAATAATAATTTTAATAGTTTTAATAATAATTTTAATAATTTTAATAATTTTAATATAATGGAATAAAATGAGTAATAATATTTATACTAAATATAAACACAATAATAAAGATATTCAAAATAATAAAGATATTCAACTTTCGTTATACAAGGAAACTCAAAATATTTTAAAAAATAATGGTATATTTTTAAATAAAAATTTAGGTCAACATTATTTAATTGATGATTTTAAAAGAAAAAAAATATTATCATTTGCACAATTAAACAATAAGGATACAGTTCTTGAAATTGGTCCAGGTATTGGAACATTAAGTTTAAAAATAGCTGAAAAAGTTAAAAAGTTAATAGCTATTGAAAAAGACATTAAAATTTATAATATTCTTAAAAATAGAGTCACAGAAAGGGTTAAAAATACTGG
Organism: Candidatus Methanoflexus mossambicus; assembly: GCA_031261915.1. GTDB lineage: Archaea > Methanobacteriota > Methanobacteria > Methanobacteriales > Methanobacteriaceae > Methanoflexus > Methanoflexus mossambicus. The sequence goes on along the minus strand of JAISIT010000002.1, from coordinate 13,606 downwards.
TATTGATAATATTGAGCTTATTCATGGAGATGCTCTAAAAATTGACTTTCCGTATTTTAATAAAATAGTTTCAAACCTTCCATATCAAATTTCAAGCCCTATAACTTTTAAATTTCTTGAATATGATTTTGACTTTGGAGTATTAATGTATCAAAAGGAATTTGCAAAAAGAATGTATGGTACTGTTTCAAATAAGAATTATTCAAGATTAAGTGCTATGTTATATTTTAAAGCAGAAATAGAAAAATTAGATGATTTAAATCCTAATTCTTTCTTTCCTAAACCAAAAGTAGATTCTACTGTGATTAAAATTACACCTAAAGAATTAAACAATGACAAAAAGAAAATTATAGATAACCAATATGTTCAAGTCGCTAAAGCATTGTTTCAACATAGGAATAAAAATCTTAAAAATGCTTTAATTGATTCAAGACATGAAATAAAATTTAATAATCTGGAACTCAAGAATAAAGGGGTATATGATAAATCATTTTTTAAAAAAATTTTAAGTGAAAATGCTGAAAATAATGATATTTTTAATGATTTTTTAAAAAGAAAAACTTTTACACTTTCTCCTGAAGAAATTTATGAATTAACGAAAATATTAATGGATTTTTTAGAAAATTAACCAATTTAAAAGTAATTAAGTTATGATTTATATGATGAAAATTGGAAATTATTTAATTGAAACTAATGAAAATGTTTATGAACCTGCAGAGGATAGCTATTTGCTTGCTGAAAATTTAATGGTTGAAAATGGCGATGAAGTATTAGAAATTGGAACAGGAACAGGAATAATAGCTATTGCTGCTTCAAATAAAGCTAAATCCATTATTGCTACGGATATTAATTTTAATGCCTTAGAAATAGCTGAAAAAAACATTAAAAAGAATAATATTGGGAATATAGATTTAAAATTTGGAAATCTTTTTGAACCAGTTGAAGGAGAAAAATTTGACCTTATTTTATTCAATACTCCATATTTACCAACAGATGAAGATGATATTCTTGAAGGGGATATAAATTTTGCTTTTGATGGAGGTTTAAATGGTAGAAATGTAATTGATGAGTTTTTAAATAATGTGAAAGATTATTTAAACGAAACTGGGAAAGTTCAATTAATTCAATCATCATTAAGCAACGTTGAAAAAACTTTAAAACGATTATTAGATTTAGGATTTATCGCAGAAATAACTGCCAAAGAACATATTTTCTTTGAAGATATTCTTTTGATTTCTGGTTTTTTATAACAAGTATCATTTTTTTTTTTTTTTTTTTTATTCACTGGTTTTTTTTATAACAATCACTATTTTTTAAATATTATTTTTTAATTAAAGAAAATTTTAATTTTTTTAAAGTTAACTTTAATTTTTTAAACTTTATTTTATTTTTCCATTAATTAAAGCTTATTTTATTTGTTTAAAGTTAATTTTATCTTAATATTTAAAATAAAGATTAAAAAAAAGATTTAAATATAATTAAAACTAAAAATATTAATATATGATAAATTTATATAATTATATTTATTATAAAAAAAGTTAAATTAAATTATTTGATTATAAAAATATTTAATTAAATTATCAAATTATCAATTTATTCCATTATTAACTTATTAAATTATAAAAAATTTAAAAATTATGGACTAATAAAAAGGTGGAAAATGTTTAAAGGATTAAAAATATATGGTAACGACGATTTATTATTAAAATTAAAGGATAAAAAACCATTTTTTTCATGTGTAATAGCTACTACTGCTACTTCAACGATTCCAAATATCTCTGGGGCAGGAGCAAGTGCAGAAATGACAGAATACACTCCTGCAGGGGATATGGAATTAATTATGTATGGAAAATTGTTATGCTGCGATATTCCTATTGGAACAGCTTCTGAAGGAGATTTTGCTCCAACTCCAGCAATGATAACTAAAGCAGCATTAGAATTAACTAATGTTCCATTTTTAGCAATTAATGCAGGTTGTAAAGTCAATCCTAACACTCCATATATTCATTTAAATGATATTTCTGGAGGAAACATATCTACAGGAAAAGCTGTTGAAAATCCAGGGGAAATTTTTAAAAAAGCTAAAATAATAGGTAAAGAATTATCTAAAACTTCAGATTATCTTGTTATTGGAGAAAGTGTCCCTGGAGGAACCACTACAACCCTTGGAGTATTAACTGCATTGGGATATGATGCTGACTTTAAAGTTAGTGGAAGTTCACCTAATAATCGTCATGATTTAAAGAATAAAATAGTAAATGAAGGAATTAAAAATGCTAAAATAGATATTAATGGCGATGTTGATGCTTTTGAAGCTATTGCTGCTGTTGGAGATCCGATGATGCCAGCTATTGCAGGATTAATTTTTGGGAGTGATGTTCCAATTATTTTAGCTGGAGGAACACAAATGACTTCTGTTTTAGCAATTGTTAAAGCTATTTCCGATAAAAATGATGATTATAATATTGATTTTGAAAATATAGCTATTGCTACCACTAAATATGTTGCAGAAGATAATTCGGCAAATATTTTCAATATAACGCAACAGATTTCTGAAAAAATAGCTATTTACAGTGTAAATCCAGAATTTGAAAAATCTAAAGAAAAAGGATTAAACAATTATTTAAGAGGATTCGTTAAAGAAGGAGCAGGTGCTGGAGGGGCTATGTTAATGGCTATGATCTTAGGATACTCTATTGATGAGATCCGTTTAAAAATAGAGGAGTATCTATAATTTAAGTTATTATTTTATACTCAAATTATATTTTAATAAATTTAAATTTATTTTTTTATCAACTTAAAGTAAAAAAAAAACTAAAAAAATAGAATAATTATTAAATGAAAATAATCATGAAATAATTATAATTATATAAATGAAAATATTAATACTACTATCCCTATAATCCAACAGTAATAAGCGAAAATATCTAAACTTCTTTCTTTAATTAATTTTAATAAGAAACTAATAGCTAAATAACCAGATATTATAGCAATAATAAATCCTGCAATATATGGAATTAAGTTACTTTCAAATCCAACACCAATATCTTTAATTTGGACAACAACTGCACCTAAAATTGCAGGAATTGCAAGTAAAAAGCTTAATTTAGCTGCAAATTCTTTATCTAAACCAACCAATAATCCTGTGGATATTGTGGTTCCTGAACGAGATAAGCCCGGCATAATAGCTAAAGCTTGTCCAATACCAACAATAATAGTTTCTTTAAGGGATAATTCTTTAATATTTTTATTTCCAACATTTATTCTTTGAGAAACATATAATAAAACTCCAGTTACAAGTAAAAATATTGCAGGAATCCATAAACTTGTAAAAATAGCTTCTACTTCACTTTCAAATAAAACACCAACTATTCCAATAGGAATTGTTCCTATAATAACTAACCAAACAAGTTTTTTATAATTGTCTTCTTTTATTTCTTTGAAAAATCTTCCTTTAAATAGATCAATGATGCTTGAAAAAAATGCTTTTATCATAGCTATTATATCTTTAAAATAGTATGCTACAACTGCAAATAATGTTCCAAGATGTAATAAAACATCAAATCCTAAATCTGGAGCTATTCCAAGAAATTCATGAGTAAAAATCAAATGTGCAGAACTACTTATAGGTAAAAACTCAGTTAATCCCTGAATAAGACCTAAAATAATTCCTCCTAAAATATCCATAGTTTATCCCTCAACATATCTTAAATTTTTAACTTTAAACTATTTATTGTATTTTTTGTATTTTATTTTATTTTAACTTTAATTTAATTTAATTTTAAATACAAACTTTTTAGAAAACGGGAACTAAAGTTCCCTAAGTTTGCTTCGCAAACAAAAGTTTGATCAAAAACTGTCTAAATTATTTAACATTTTAATTTTAAATACTTATTCAACAGAACTTAACCAGTTATATTCATCTTCTGTTTTTCCTTCAAGAATTTTGAAGAACTCTTCTTGAATTTTTTTAGTTATAAGTCCTCTTTTGCCTGATCCAATTGTTATTTTATCAACACTTCTTATTGGAGTAAGTTCTGCGGCAGTTCCAGTGAAAAACAATTCATCCGCAAGGTAAATAGCTTCTCTTGGAATTTTATTCTCAATAACTTCATATCCTAATTTTTTAGCTATTTGAATTATTGAATCTCTTGTAATTCCTTTTAAAATTGAGGATGATAATGATGGAGTGTAAATAACACTATCTTTTATTAAAAATAAGTTCTCTCCACTGCCTTCACCAACAAATCCTTGAGTATCAAGCATTAAACCTTCATCGTAACCATTTTCAATAGCTTCCAACTTTGCCAATTGAGCATTCATATAATTAGCTCCAGCTTTAGCCATACTTGGTAAAGTATTAGGTGCCATTCGCCTCCAAGTAGATATTCCAATATCAACACCATTTTCTAAAGCTTGTTCACCTAAATATTGCCCCCAACTCCAAATAGCTATTGTAACATCAACTGGAGATGAGCTTGGATCAACACCAAGTTGTCCGTATCCCCTATAAGCTATTGGACGAATATAACAGTCTTTTAACTTATTAACTTCAATTGTTTGCTTAATAGCATCTTCTATTTCTTCTGGAGTGTATGGTATAGTCATTCTATAAATCTTTGCTGAATCGAATAGACGTTTGACATGTTCTTCCAATCTAAACACATATCCTTTTCCATTAATTTCATAACATCTTATTCCCTCAAAAACAGATGATCCATAATGAATAACATGAGAAAGAACATGTATATTTGCATTTTCCCAATCAACGAATTCTCCATTCATCCATATTTTTCCAGTTCCCCAGGTCATTTTTTCACCTTATATCATTACTTCATGATTTTTAAATTTATTTTTAAATTTAATATTTTATATAATAATTAATTATGTATAATTTAATTATGTATAATTTAATTTTAATATTTTTAATCTTAATGAAATTAAGTTAGAAAATTTTTGATTTTTATATTTTAATATTTTTAATATTTTATATATTTATGATTTTATTTAAAATTCAGTATCTATATTTATCTTTTATTTTTATTATTTTTTTTGAAATTATCTAAAAAAAGGAAATATTTATATACTTTTTAAATTATATATTGTATTAGTATTAATTATATTTAACTATATATTTAATTATATCTAATATTCAATATTTGATTATATCTAATATTCAATAATTAATTTAATCTAATAGTTAATAATCTTTAATTACTTTTTTTAATGATAATTTTTTAATAATAAGTAATTGATTAGGTATTAGTTATTTTTAGCAATATTTTATTTTACGAATAGTTTTATTAATAGCTTTATTTTTATTTTAAAAATATTTTAAATATTAATTAATATAATTGGTTCCGTGGTCTAGGGGTAGGATACCTCGCTTACAACGAGGTGATCGTGCGTTCGAATCGCGCCGGAACCATTTTTAATTCTTTTTTTTTAAGATAGTTTCAAATTTTTAATTTTTTAAATCTTTTATTTTTTAAATCTTTTAACTTTTTTTTCAAATAGAAAATTATCTTCATTATTAATTTATATTTTTGTTTATATTCTATTTTTAGTGTTTTATAATAAAATAATCAAAATTGTATTTATTATTAATGATACAAAGAAAACTATGATTCCTTTGATTAAAATATCAGAATCTTCTTTTTTAAATGAAATAACAAAACCAAATGATAGAATTAATGGTAAAATTATTTTTGTAAGTGCAACAATAGTCTTTGAAACTAATTTACTAATTTCAAGTCCATAAGATATTACAAATGAAATTCCAACTACAATAATAATCAAAACAATGATATTATTCATAAAATTTCTAATGATTCGTTTATATGGAATTTTCTTTTTAGATTTTTTGGGTTTTTTATTATTGAATTTATTGTTTTTTCTTTTATTTTTGTGGAATATATGCTTTTTTTTTAAATTACGTAGAGTTTTTTTTGGGTGCTTTAATCCATGATTTAATTGTTGAGCTTTATCTAAATCTTTTTCATAGTCAGTTTTAGTATATTTATTATTGAATTCATAGTTGGCTTGTTTTTCGTTGTCTGTTTTAGTATCATTACTGAGGTTATTATTATCATTATTATTATTATCATTATTATTATCATTATTTATGTCATTGATGTTGTTACTATTATTATAATTTTGTTTTTTTTCTTTATATTGTTTTACTAAAGAAATTAATACTGATCTATCCATTAATTTTATTTGTTTTGTTTTAGCATAGTTAATAGCTTGTTTTGAGAATTTTGAACTAGTTGCGATAATAATTTTTGATGATTTAACACTTTTATTTATATATTCCATTTCTTTTAAATGAGTAATTCCAATTTCAAAATCTTTATCATAGTTGTTTACACTAACAATTGCTGTGAACTCTCCTGTGGGTGTTTGTTTAACTCCATATAAATCAATATTTTTGGTTGATGTTTTAAAATTTTTATAAATCTTAAAACCTTTTTGTTCCATAATACTAGCTATAAACTTTACTAATTTAGATTTTTCCAATATTTCACCTATTAAATATTAACTCTTAATGATTATATGATATTGATTCTTTAAAAAGTTTTTGTTTTAAATTAAATTTTTAAAATATTCATAATTTTTAAATGTTAATATTTATTTAAATATTTATAATTTAACTCTATTAAATAGATTAAACATTTTTTTTGATAGAGTTAAACATTTTTCTTAAGAAAAAATATTTATAATTTAAATGATAAATATTGTTTATGAAAATTTTAATTACCAATGATGATGGTGTTTTTTCATCAGGGATTTTAGCAACTAGAAATGCATTAAAACCTTTAGGCGAAACTATTGTTGTTGCCCCAAATGCTCAGCAAAGTGGTATTGGAAGAGCTATTTCTTTATCAAAACCTATTAGGATAGATGAAGTAAAATTAAGAGATGAATCAATGGCATACTCTGTTCATGGAACTCCAACGGATGCTGTAACACTTGCAATGTTTGAAATAATGGATGAAACTCCAGATTTAGTTGTTTCTGGAATTAATTTGGGAGAAAATATTGGTGGTGGGGAAATTACAACTTCTGGAACTGTAAGTGCTGCAATGGAGGCGGCATCATTTAATATTCCTGCAATAGCTATTTCAATGGAAGTTGCTAAAAGTTCAATTAAATTTCATGATGGATATTTTGATTTAGATTATTTCCTTGCAGAAAAAATTCTATATAAAATAGCTAAAAAAGTCATAAAGAACGGATTGCCTGATGGTGTTGATTTACTTAATATTAACATACCTTCTGGTGTGGAAAATGAAGAAATAGAGATAACAAAATTAGGTGGACGAGTTTTCAATCCTATTATTGAAAGACGTTTAGATCCACGGGGGAAACCATATTTTTGGGTTGATGGCATAGCTAAAACAGACCATGAGGAATCTACTGATGGTTATACATTGAAAAACAATAAAAAAATAAGTATTACTCCATTAAAATTGAATTTAACTGGAAATTTAAATTCTCTTAAACAATGGATGGATGAATAAATATTAACTTTTAGCTATTGAATTTTATTGATTCTTATTGAATTTTTAGTTCTTTTAATAAACGATCTCTTTCTTTTTTTAATTTTTCCATTAATTCAATATCTTCACAGTTTTCTTTTTCTAAATGTGCAATTGTTGTTGTAATTGCTGCTAAGTTAGTTTCTAATTGATTAATTGCCATTTTTTCATCTAATCTTTATTTAAGTTTTATTTAAGTTTTATTTAATTTATCTTTAAAATATTTTATTTTATTAAAATATTTATTCTTAACTATTATTTTCTATATATCTATTATTTTTCATGATATTTAAGTTTAATATATTTAAAACTATATAATTTAAAACTATATAAAACTATATAAAACTATTAAAAATATAAAATTATTAAATATATATTAAAAATATAACACCTATTAAATATATTAAAAATATTTAAATATAATATTAATTAAAATATATAATATAATTTATCTATATCTTAAATTTACTAAAAGAAATTGAGGAATTTTCCATGAATAACTTTAATAATCAAACTAATCAAAATAATGGCAATTTTCAAGTAAACTATCAGTTTGCACGATTTAAAAATAAAGATGTTTTAATTTCACTTAAAAATAGAGAAGAAATAGAAGGCAAAATAATAGCTATTGATAATTATTTAAATACCGTTTTACAAACTAAAGATGGTTTAAATGTTATCAAAGGTGGAAAAATAGTATTTATTTCTGCAAATGAGTAATATTCAAAAGTAAATATTGTTTTTAATCTTAGTTTTAACTTTATTTTTAATATTATTTTTAATATTATTTTTAATATTATTTTTAATCTTAGTTTTAACTTTATTTTTAACTAATACTAATTTTAATATTCATCAACAATCAACAGGTATTCCTAAAATCTCTTTTTCTTTTTCATAAACAGCTTTAGCTATTTTTGCAGCACCGTATGCTCCAGAATCACTGTTTATTATAGTTATTTCATATTTATTTTTTAAATATTCATTTAATTTATCTTTAAAATTAAAAGGTTCATTTAATGAACCTATTGATCCTGTTAAAACAATTCCATCTAATTTGTTTTTAGATATTCCAATTAAACCGAATATTTCCATAGCTATCGTCATAACCATCGTGTTAACGGCTAAAATAGCTTTTTTATCCTTGTTTTTATATTTTTTAAAAAGTTCATCCTTAGATAATGCAACTTTTGTGTTGATGTTTGCAATTTTAATAGCTCCAGCATTTGAAAAAGCTTCATTTGCAGTTATTTTTCCTTCATCTATTTTTCTAATCATATCCAAATCTATTGGACCGTGAATAATGCCCATAGCTCCAAGAGCAGCATCAATAGCTCCACGAATTTTTCCATTTTCTATTAAAATATTAACACTGTTAGAACTTAAATCTGCAACAATCATGTTTTTCCACTTGGTTTTAAGATAAGCATCATAAGCAATACTAATTTTTTCAGAACTCCCTTGATGGGAGTATGCGGCATTAAATAATGGGTCAAGTGATTTTGAATCTTTATGTAAACCTGGAATTAAAACTGTTGGAATATTAGATTCTTCTATTTCAGTGTATACTGATGTTCCTCCACCTGTAACCTTTCCAGCACCATTAATGGATAAAATCCCACGATTTTTAACTTTTTCAAGAGGGGTTATTGAATTTATTCCATCACCCATAGCATAAGTCATAGCTAATAGCTTTATTTGGGATAAATCTACTCTTTTTTTAATTTCATCAATAGCTCGAACTTTTCCAGTTTTACTATCTTCCCTATCAATTTTAAATGAACAAATTGGTTTTCCATCATCATCTATTATTCCAAATGAAATTCCAGTTGTCCCATGATCCATTCCAAGAAAAACCATTTTATCTCCATTTAATAATCAAATTATAACTTAATATTTTGATAAATAATAGTTTAATAATTACTAATTTAATGAATAATTTTATTATTTGTATTTATTTTAATAATAATTTTATTATTTATATTTATTTTAGAAATAAATTTATTATTTATATTTATTGTAATAAAAATGTAATTATTAATATTTAAAATAATATAAAATTAAAAAAATTTAAATAAATTTAAAAAAAAGATAATAGAAAAGATAAAAACTAAAATAAAATAATAAATAACCAATAAAATAAAAAAAAAGAATTAATTTAAATTATTTCTTTTTTATTTAATAATTCTTTTCTAAACCACAAGCTTTACGGAGTTTTTTACCCACTACTTCAATATTTTCTTCTGATTCAATAGCTCTAAGTCTATTAAGCATTGGTTGATTTGCTGAGTTTTCTAAAGCCCATTCTTTAGTAAATTTGCCTTTTTGGATTTCTTCAAGAACCTTTTTCATTTCTGCTTTAGATTCTTTATTTATGATTCTTTCTCTTCTCATAAATCCACCAAATTCAGCAGTATTAGAAACATCATTCCACATTCCAGCAAAACCTTTTTCATAGATTAAATCAACAATAAGTTTTAATTCATGGCAAGTTTCAAAGTAAGCTATTTCTTTTTGGTATCCTGCTTCAACTAAGGTGTCAAAACCAGATTTAATTAATTCTGTAACTCCACCACATAAAACTGCTTGTTCACCAAATAAATCAGTTTCAGTTTCTTCTTTAAAGGTGGTTTCAAGTATTCCTGCTTTTGAAAGTCCACAAGCTTTTCCCATAGCTAAAGCTATTTGGAGAGCATTGCCTGTTGCATCTTGTTCCACTGCAACAAGTCCAGGTATTCCAAATCCTTCAAGATAAGTTCTTCTAACCATTGAACCTGGTCCTTTAGGTGCTATCATTGTAATATTCACATCTTCAGGGACTTTAATGTATTTAAAATGTATATTGTAACCATGAGAGAAAGAAAGTGTATTTCCAGCTTCAAGATTTGGAGCTATTGATTTTTCATAAGTTTCTGCTTGTATTTCATCAGGAATAAGGATATGGATAACATCAGCTATTTTTGATGCTTCTTCAATAGTTTTAACATTCATACCCTCATCTTTTGCTTTTTTCCAAGATGATCCACCTTCTCTTAAACCAACAACAACATTTAATCCACTATCTGCCATGTTTCTACTTTGTCCTCTGCCTTGGCTACCATAACCGATAACAGCTATTGTTTTACCAACTAAGACTTCACTATCCACATCTTTTTCATAATACATTTTCATAATTCCACACTCCATACTCTATTTATTTTTAAAATAATTAATAATTGATTTATAATTGAAATAATTGATTTATAATTGAAATAATTGGTTTATAATTGAAATAATTGGTTTATATGATACATACTTAAATTTTTTAATTAAAAATGAATATTAAATTAAATTTAAAATTAAGATACTTTATTAACTTTAAATAATAAAATCTCTTTCAATAGCTGTTGGACCAGTTCTACAGATTTTTCTGATTCCAAAAACTTTTAATAATGATAATAATCCATTGATTTTATCAGGGGAACCTGTAATTTCAATAGTAATATTATTTTCACTAATATCAATGATTTTTGCTTTAAAAATACTAACATATTGAATTATTTCAGATTTAGCTTTTTCATTATTTATTTTAACTTTAACAAGACATAATTCTCGTTCTAATGTAATTTTAGGATTGAGTTCTTTAACTTTGACAACATCAATTAGTTTATTCAACTGTTTGGTTATTTGTTCAATGATTTTTTGATCACCTTTAACAATAATAACCATTCTAGCATAAGATTCAACTTCTGATGCACCTACAGTAATACTTTCAATATTAAAACCTCTTCGAGTGAATAAACTTGAAACTTTTTGAAGAACTCCAGGTTTATTTTCTACTAAAGTGCTTATAACTTGAGTATCATTATCTGGGTTTCCATTTATCATTTAATCCCCTCTTTTAAGATTATTGGCATTAACATCATTTTCTATATGATAATTTCCAAGAATTTCAGTTAAACTGTCTCCAGGAGGAACCATAGGGATAACTTCATCTTTATCAATAACAATATTCAATAAACTTGGTTCTCCACTTTTAATAGCTGATTTTAGAGCATATTTCATATCTCCAGGTTTTTCTATTTTTTCTCCAGCTATTTTAAAGCTTTCTGCCAATTTAATAAAATCGGGATAGCTTCCAAGGTCTGTATGAGATAGACGTTTATTAAAGAAAAGATTTTGCCATTGATAAACCATTCCTAACTTTTTATTATCAAATAAACAGATAATAACAGGGATATCATATTCTTTAATGGTTGCAAGGTCTTGACAAACCATTAAAAAGCCACCATCACCAGTAATTGTTAAAACATCATTATCTGGCATTCCAACTTTTGCTCCAATAGCTGAAGGAAAACCAAATCCCATAGTTCCAAGTCCTCCAGAGGATATAAATTTTCTTGGATTTTTAGTGTTAAGATAATGAGCAGCCCACATTTGATGTTGCCCTACATCGGTTGTTATAATTGTATCCTCATTTATAACTTCACTAATTTCTTTAATAACCTGTTGAGGTTTTAATGGAACATTATCATAACTTACTCTTGGAATACATGATTTTTTAAAGTCTATAGACTCTTTTAACCATGAAACATTAGTATTATCTGAATTTGTAGCAAATCCTTTATTTGCCTCATTAAGAATTTCAATAAATTGATTTAAAACTATTTTCCCATCGCCAACAATTGGAATATCTACTTCAATAATTTTACCTATTTCTGCAGGATCTACATCTATATGGATAATTTTAGCATTTTTTCCAAATTCGCAGACTTTTCCAGTAGTCCTATCTGAAAACCGAACACCAATAGCTATTATGCAATCACTTTCAGCTATTGATAAATTTGCTACTTTTCTTCCATGCATTCCTATCATGCCAAGATTAGAGTCATCACACTCATCAACAGCTCCCTTTCCCATTAAAGTAGTTGCAACTGGTGCATTAATCAATTTTGAAAATTTATCTAATTCTTTACTAGCATTAGATAAAATAACTCCTCCTCCAGCCAAAATAACTGATTTTTTAGAATTTTTTATCAATTTAATAGCTTTTTTGATTTGTTTTAAATTACCTTCAAGGTTAGGGTTATATCCAGGTGTGATTATTAAATCTTTTTTATACTTTTTAAGTTCTTGTTCTTGGACATCTTTAGGAATATCCAGGACTATTGCACCTGGACGACCTGTTGAAGCTAATTCAAAGCTTTTTTTAATAATTGATGGGATTTCATCACTACTTTTTGGTTGAAAACTATGTTTTGTAATTGGCATAGTTATTCCAATCATATCCACTTCTTGAAAAGCATCATTTCCTATGAGTGCATTTGGAACTTGACCAGTTATTGCTAAAACTGGTGATGAATCCATATTTGCAGTAGCTATTCCTGTAACAAGATTTGTAGCCCCAGGACCAGATGTTGATATGCAAACTCCAACCTTTCCAGTTGCACGAGCATATCCGTCTGCTGCATGTGCTGCTACCTGCTCATGGCGAACAAGAATATGCTTTAAATCACTATCATAAATCATATCATAAAATGGAAGAACCTGTCCTCCAGGATAACCAAAAATTGTATTAGTTCCTTCTTCTAATAAGGCTTTTATTAATGCCTCTCCTCCTCTCATCAAAACACCTTTTTGAGTCAAATAATAGCTTTAATCATAAATTTTTAAATAATAAAATAATTAAAGCAATAAAATTGATAGATTATAAGTTTAATTTAAAAATAACTTTTTTTAAAAGTGTAAATTTATTTATATTAAAATTTAATTAGTTGATTTAATTAATTTAATAGTTGATTTAATAGTTGATTTAAACAATAAACTTAAGTAAAATTTATTTTAAAAAAAGATTTTTTTTATTTTTGCGAATAATTTTAGAGTTAAAATAAAAAAAATTTAAGATATATCCTATTATTTATTTCTAATTTATAATATAAATATTTAAATAAATTAAACTTATAATTTATAATATAATTTTATATTTAATAATTTTAATAATTTTAATTTTAATAATAATAATTTTAAGTTTAATAATAATAATTTTAATAATAATAATTTTAATAATAATAATTTTAATAATAATAATT
>JAISIT010000314.1 GCA_031261915.1 Candidatus Methanoflexus mossambicus | reverse complement strand
TATTATTATTATTATTATTATTATTATTATTATTATTATTATTATTACTAATTCCACGAAGATATATAAGGGGGATGACATAAAGTTATGTTATAACATAAAGGGACATAAACCAATTTATGTATTAATTTTTTAATATTGGAGTTGAAAAAAGATGATAACAAAAACAAAAAAGAGAACCACAGTATATTTAGAAAATCAATTAATTGATTTAATAAAAGCAAAAGATATAAATTTAAGTAAATTAGTTAATGAATTGTTAAAAAAAGAATTAACTATTATAAATCATGTAACTGAAATACAAGAGCTCGAAAAAAACTTAAAGGAAAATAAAGCTAATGTAGAATTATTAGAAAATGAGATTAAAAAGCAGAAATTAAAGGAAAAGGAACGAGAATAAAATAATATTAATTATAATAAAGTTATAGGGATTATTGAAAGAATATCTAATAAAAAAGGATTTGTTGGAAAAAATATGATAAGGAATTTATCAGAAAACTATAATCTGGATTATAATTCCTTATTGACAAAAACTAATGAATTAGAAATTAAACTTGAAAATTATAATTAAATATTATTTTTCTTATATTTTATTATTATTTTTCTTTTTATTTATAATTTTTCATACCATGAAAAATTTTATTAAATTCCAAAAAATCAAACTTTTTTTAAATATTTTTAAATTTTCATTGAAAAATCTCAAAAAATCTTCAAGAATTATACTTTTTTTAAATGATACTTTACCCTAAAGAAATTATAATAATTCAGATGTAATAATAAAGTATTTATATAATAAATAATAAATATATATTTGTAATTTTAAATAATCAATGATAATTTATTTTAAAAAAACATATAAAAAAATATAAAGGTGTAAAAATGTTATTTAATTTCAGATTAAGTAAAAAAGAAAAAGCTATTTTAAAAGCTAATGCAGAAAAAGAAGCTAGAAGTATTGGAAGTTATATAAAAGCAAAGTGCATATATAAGTTATAGGTAATAACATGACAGAAAATAAAGATTTAAGTATTTTAAATAAAATACAAAAGATTAGAAAAGAAATTAGGCGAGAGAAAGTAGAACCAAAAAGTTATAATGACTATTCAAAAAATAATTATTTTTCACTTCAAGAACTGGAAAATATAATATATCCAAAAGTTGAAGATGTTAATATTTATTTAGATTATAATTTTACAAATGTTAATAAAACGGCTTATTTAATAGCTATTGATTTAGATAATACTAAAAGCAGTTGTAAAATAGAAATACCTTATAATGATATTAGTAATATTGTAACTGAAAAGAAAACATATATTACAAAGTATATAGGACAAATAACAAGTTTAAAAAAATTGTTATTAATGAATATGTTTTTAATAATTGAAAACAAGAATAATGAATAATTTATAGGAGATTATGTATAAATATGATGTATTTATTTATTAAAAGCTATGAGAGAGGGCTTTTAATAAATAGGAACGAATACAACAAACTAATAACAACAGCATATTATATTAGTTATTACTTTATTTGTTTTATATCATATTTATACTTTTTTAAAAAAATCTTCAAGATATTTTAAAAAAGGTGTAAAAATGAGAAAACAATTTGAAACATTAAATTTTAATGAAAAGGAATTAATTACAATTAATTCAAACAAAGAGCTTAATCAGGTTTTAAAATTAATAGCACAGTATTATAATGTGGTTACTTCAAGAATAGCTTGCACTCATTTAATAAAATATTATTATAGTAGTAAAGTTAGTTTATGTGGGTTTTCAAGTATTGGAAAAAAATTATATTATATTTGTGAAAAAAGTTTTAGAAAATATAATAAAACTATTAAATGTAATGAAACAGTTTATATTTATGATACTGGAAGATTAGAAGATATAAATAAATGGAGGCTTTATAATGAGTGGAACTATAAAGCCTATAATTGAATATATTAATAATAAAGAAAAAGATTATACAAAGCTATTAGTTGATTTTTGTAACCAATTAAATAATATAATAATAGGAGATAAAGAATTAATAGAATTATCAAACAGTTTTAAAGATAGTGAAACATTTAATAATCTAATAAAAGTAAATAAAGCATATAAATCGAATGATGTTGAAAAAGTAAATCTTCAAGATATTTTTATTTTTGATTTTTCAAAACAAGATAAGGAAAAAATAAAAGCATGGTTTGATACACACGAACCAAAAGCTATTAATAAAGATATTGAAACAAAACAAAATAATGATAGAATACCAAAGCCATTTAATAGTTATAGTGAAGATGTTAAAAATAAAGCTATTGAAGTAATAGAAGATAAACAAGTTATTAATTATTTTTATAATGCAGTAGCTTTAAATTATTATGGTAATGTGGATTTAATTAAAATACATATATTAGCTTTATTTAGTGTTATACTGGGAATTCCAATACATATAATATTAAATAGTAGCTATGGAAAAGGTAAATCAGAATTAATGAACCAATTAATAAGATTAATTCCAAAAGAATATTTAGTAATTTCAAGAAGTATTTCAGATAAACTAATTTTATATAAAATGGAAAATCTAAACGAAGAGATAGCTATTTTTATATTTAATGATGTTAATTTTACAGACGGTTTATTAGATGTAGCTAAACTATTAACAGACAACACTATTAAAATAAAGAAACATGAAACCTTAATAAATCAAAAATTAAAAGAATTTGTTTTAAATAGTAAAAATTCATTATGCTTTTTTAACTATGCAGTGGATAAATCAAACGACGAGCTATTAAGTAGATGTATTTTAACTGGTGTAGATTTAAACATTAATGAAAATAAACTTAATGAATTTGTAATAAAACAAATGATAAATAAGGAAGATATAAATAAAGAATTTGATAAAAAAGCTATTATATGTCAAGCCATATACCAATATTTTATAGAAAATAAAGAAAAATTTATTAAAAAAAATAAAGAGAATACAGAACCAATACAAAAGGGTTTATTTGAATTCCAAAAAGAAAACAAAATGAATATTAGGGACATGAAACATTTAATAAGTTTAATTGAAGTATATGCTTTTATTACAAACAGTGAAGTATTTGATAATGATAATATAAACAAAGTAATTAGAATTATAGGAAATGTCTTCAAATCACAGAATTATAAATTAAATGATAGTGATAAGAAAATAATTAAATATCTTCAAGATGACAAAGGCAGTTTATTAGACGAATACCAAACAGTTAAAGAAATTGTAAAAGGTGCTGGAATAAGTCAAGCTACAATTTATAACTGTTTAAATGGTAAAAAAGACAGTGCAAATAAAGGATTAATTGCAAAGGGTATAGTAGATGTTAATAGAATTGATAAAGAGTATAAATATAAAATTAATGAAGATTTTACTAATTATAATTTTAATTAATGGGTTGATCCTTCAATGAAAAAATATGATAAAAAACAATCAAAGGAAGATTTGAATATTTTTAATAATAATAAAATATTTGAAAATCTTCAAGATTTTTATAACATCTGGAAAACTCAAAAAATCATTGAAAAAGATTTAAAAAAATTGAAAAATCAAAAATATGATAAATTATTTTTCAAGACACTATTAAAACAATATCAAATATTTCAAAAGTTTATTAAAGATAACCATGAAGTATATAATTTGATAAAAACTAATGAAAAATTTATTAAAAAGCATATTGGAGCTAATACTGAAATTAAAAATATTGATAATAAAAAAGCTATTATTTTTCATGAAAAACAGGATTATGTGCTATTTTAAAACTCAATATATATAAACTTTTAAAGCTATTAAATAGCTATTAGTAGCTTATTTTAAAAAAGTTATTTTTTAGTATGTGAAATATGTTAAAATATTGGTTTATCTTTATAACTTAATAAAGTATTTTTAAGAGTTTATATTAGTATTAAACTATTTAGGAGCTTTTAAAAATTTTAAGTTATAAAGGTTATAGAGGTTTTATAAACTTGTTATAAACATTATAGGAGCTTAATTAACCTTTTATATTATTATTAAAGTATTATATATATATAATATATTATATTATTATATAACTTTATAATAATAATAGAGAGAGAGAAGATATTTTTTAAAGTGTAATGTTTTTATTAACATGTGAAACTTTTAGGTATAATTTTTTACTTTATAACATCTTTATAAAATTTGATTATAAAGTTATAAAGGTAATTGGCTTTTTTAGTGAAAATCTTTTAATTTGAATATAATTTGATTTAAGAAAAAATTACCTTTATAACAAGTTTATAACCATTCTAATGTAATTTATAAAAATAGCTAATAATGTTTTGATTATATGTTTTAAGGCTTCTAAAACATTATTTAAGTTATAAAGGTGAGCCTAAATTTTTAGTGAAAAAATTAGATTTTAATATAAACCAAAATTAAACATTTATAATAAAATTAAATACTTTTAAGAAGTTTTAGGATGTGATAAAATGCAGGAGATAACATGGAAAAGACAAAAAGGAGAACCAAAAAAAGCCTATAAATTGTTTAAACAATTTATACAATATCCAAACAGTATATTTTTATTTAAAGACAATGATAATAAACTCAATGAATATTGTATTAAACAATGCTTTAAATTTGATTGGTTAGACAGAAAAGAAGATTATTTAGATTATATTGATAATCTAAACGAAGTTAATGAACGAATTAAAAACAGCATATACTCAAAATTTAATATGGAAACTTTAAACCAAAATATCAAATTTTATAAAATGGAGGTCGAAATTTTAAACATGAAAATTAAACAAGAATATGATTTGACAAAAGAGAGCTACGAAAATAAAGAACCGATAAAAGAACGATGGAGTTTAAATGCTTATAAAACTTTATTAGAGTGTAATAATATATTAAATGAGCTTTATCAAATAAAAGAAGATAAAGAAACCTTAACAGAATTTGAAAAAATAGAAAAAGAGTATAAATTAGGAGTTGTTGAACTATGTTAAATAAAAAAGAAGAAGGCTATTTAAAAGAAGAAAAAATGATTGCGGACAGTCTGAAAAATTTCGATGAAGAAGAAGATCCTTTATTAAAAAATGTGCATATATTTTTCATATTAACAATATTATATGGTATGCAATGCAATAATCCAAATGCAACATTATTTAAATTAAATTCTATTGATGTTAATATATCTAATGAGATTAATACAGAAATAACAGATTTAATAGACAGTATATTATATAATGAAGATGATTTCGGAGATGATGTATTTAAAAAGTATAAAAATTTTATTAAAAAGTTTAATTTAGATTTTAGAAACACTAAAAAATTTTATAGAAAAACAACAAAATTATTAAACAATGAAGAAAATTATTTAAATAAATTAGATAATTTAATTGACAAAGAAACAGACACAGATAAAAAGAACATTTTAATAAAAAAATTTAATGAAATGAATACTAAACATAATTATTTAATACAAATTAGTAGTTTTAATATGTTATATGTTATTTTATATATTATTATAGAACTAAGTGGATTAATTGAAGATTTATTATTATTTAATGAGTTATTTATTCAATTAACTAATTTGGATAATGATAAGATTAAAGAAATATTAAAAGAAGAGTTTAAAGAAGATAAAGAAACATTATCTTTAATACACAATGATTTAGAAGCTTTATTAAGTGAAAATCTGGAAAAAAATTTTATTTATTCAGATTTAATTTATAATTATTTAGAAAATAAGAACCAAAAATTAAAAAATATGGATCATAATAATTTTATAAAGCTTTATTTTTATATATTTGTTACTAGTTATTATACTAATCCAGGAATAAAAGAAATGAAAATTATTTTAGTATTATGCCATATTTTAACTACAAAATTATTAATTATTAATGAAAGAATTAGTAATGAAAATAATAAAAAAGTTGGTTTTTATGACAATTGCAAATTTTAAATTTAAATTCCACTATTTGACTTATATATTTTTATATATAAGTTATTTAAACTTCTATTAATTGTATATACTTTATAAATACTTCTTTTTAATGTTGAAAAAGAAACGCTTTAAATTCCAAAATGAGCTATTTTATACCTTAAAATAGCTATTACTATTTTATTTAAACTTCAATTTAAGAAAAAAATTATATGAAAATTGCAAAAACAGTTTATTATTAGTGAAACCATGCACGGAGAGAACTTCTAAGAAGTAACCACAAAGCACGAAATACCTTAGAAGTCAGGAGAGAGCTTCTAATTTTTAAACTTTTATATGTGTGCTGGCATATCTATATGAAACAAAAACACTTTTTTAAAGAAAAATCTATTTTAAAATTTGTTAAAAATTAAAGCTTTTTTAGAAGAGTTTTTTAAATTAAAAATAAAAATCTGAAAAAAGGTTATACTTCAAGTGTAAAATATTAAAAATCTAATAAAAAAAATAGCTTATACTTCAAGTGTAAAATATTAAAAATCTTCAAGAAAAATAATTATAAAAATGCTATTAAACCTATATGTTTATATAGTATGAAAAATAAAATACTAATTATAAAGTTGAAATTTTATTATTATTTTTAAAAAAAATATAGGGGGATTTTACATGATGTATAAAATATACCATAAACCAAAAACAGAATTTAAAACAAATAAATTTGAATTAGAAAGTTATTATATGCCAAACTTTATAAAACATAGTGTTAAAGTTGGAGATGTTACTTATATTGATAATAGGAATATAATAAAAATAGATGAGAACAAATACAGGCTCGAAAATGGAAGTAAAGAAGTGTTAAATTTAAAAGAAGTATTATTTGAATTACACAAATTTAAGTGAGTTGATCCTATGCGAAGAAAAGAAGATTTTTTAAATAAAAATAAAAATGAAATTATAGACATGGTTAATAAAATACCTAATGAAGACATAGAAAAGTTATTAATGAGTATAAAGCATGAAGATTTAGATATTAAAGAGTATGAAAACCTATATGCTGGATTAAAAATTAGAACATGGTTAGATTAGGAGTTAAAAACATGAAACAAGAGAGTAAAAAAGTATTAACAGTTTATACTGGATTAAGTTTTAAAACAGAAATAAAAAAGTTAAACAAACAATACAACGAAAAGCACAATTTAAATTTGTCTTTAAGTGCTTTTATGAAAAAACTTCTTAAAATTGGAATTAAAGAAATAAATAAAGAGCTGGAAAAATGATTAAAGAGAACTTTTTAAACATGGATAAAGAAGAGATAAAGCAAACACTGGAAGATTTAACAGAAACAGAATTAAAAAAGCTTTATAATAGCTTAACAAGTGAAGATATAGAAAATAATAATTTATATATTTTATATGGATACATCCGAGCAAAGTTATTTATTAAAAACCAAAAACTAACATGTGAAGTATATGATATATGCACTAATTTAAAACAAAAAGTGAAAGAGTGTAATTTATGCAGTAGCTATGATAATTTTAAATACTTAGGAGTTGAAGATGTTACAAACAAAATGAGAGAACTACTATTAAATAAAAATAGTTATGTGGATTATAGAAAAGTGAAACTAAAATATTATATTGAAAATCTAATTTATACTGAAAAATTAGAACCAAAAATTAAAGAATTTTTCAGAGAAAAATATGGAGATTTGTATTTATCAAAAATAATTCAGTATGAAAATAAATCTAATGAGTTGATCCTGGAAGTTAATTATTTTATCCAATTCCAAAAACTCAAATATTTTAATCTTCCAGATGTTGAAAAAGATTTATTATTATATGTAAATGATAGTTTAACAGATTTTAGAACAAAAGAGAAAGTTTTAGATTATTGTTTTTATTAGGTGCTTATCATGACAGTTTATTTAAGAAAATATGTTAATATACCAATTAATTTAAAATATACTAATGATTTAGAAGTATTAGAAAAAGTTAATAATTGGTTTAAAAAATATATTTCTATTGATGTTAATTTTTCAAATCTTCAAATTATTAAAGAATATGGTATTTATTATATTGAATTTGATTTTTTTATTAATGAGTTTATTAAAAATGAAGATGTTAATAATTTAATCAATGATTTTTCAAAATATCTCTCAAAAATAACAATTTATAATTATTTAAAAAAATAAGTATTAAAACATGCTATAAAATACTTATTTGATATAGATAAAACTATAATTTTTTAGATTTTTCAAAATTAGAAGCTATTATATTATATTATATTATTATTATTATTATTATTATTATTATTATTATTATTATTATTATTA
>JAISIT010000250.1 GCA_031261915.1 Candidatus Methanoflexus mossambicus | reverse complement strand
ATTAGAATTAGAATTAGAATTAGAATTAGAATTAGAATTAGAATTAGAATTAGAATTAGAATTAGAATTAGAATTAGAATTAGAATTAGAATTAGAATTAGAATTAGAATTAGAATTATTAATATGATCAAAATAATATCTATTTAAAGTATCTTCTTCAATTATAACAAATTCAGAATTAAAAACATTTTCTTTAGCTATTCTCGCATTTAAACTATTATTGGCAATGTTATAGTTTTCAATAATATTTGTTAAAATAGATATATCTCCAATTCCAGTAACACCTAAAGACTCTTCAAAAATAGCAATATCATAATTTAAATCATTATTAATCTGTTTTTTATTATTGCTATTATTATTGCTATTATTATTGATATTATTATTGATATTATTATTGCTATTAGTATTGCTATTAGTATTGCTATTAGTATTGCTATTAGTATTGCTATTGTTATTATTATTGTTATTGCTATTAGTATTGTCATTATTAATATTATTTTCAAAATTATTAGAATTATTAAAATTACTAAAAGTATTAGAATTAATAATTAAAAAATCTTCTGGTAGACATTTATTGAACTCATAGCAAATAGTATTAGATTTATTATTATTATTATTATTATTATTACTATTACTATTACTATTACTATTATTCTTATTACTATCATTACTATTACTATTACTATCATTATTAATAATTTTATCAGCTAAATTAAATGTTTCTAAAACATTAGTTGGAGCTATACTTATATTATTTTTTAATATGTATTGTTTATTGTTTTTTAATAAAATAGCACCTAAACTACTTAAAATTAAAAGATTATAATTATTTAAAATATTTTTTAATAAATTAACCGTAGTAGATTTCCCTTTAACTCCAGTAACCTCGATTTTAATAATATCTTTTAAATTTTTATCATTCATATTTATTATTTTAAAATCTAAAATAAATTTAACAATTTCATGAAAAGTAAAATCTAATTTATTATTAAAAATATTAATATTCTTATCAAAACAATCATTATAGCTATTAATATTAATATTATTGTTATAAATATTACTTTGAACATCAAAATTAAGTTTATTTGGTCTAATTTCCTTAGATTTAATAGGAGAATGAATTGGATAAGTAATTAAAAGTTCTTCATTGAAAAAATCATTATTAATCCTGGATTTAAATATGTTTAAATCATTTTTATCTTTTAAAATTAAGATATTAAATGCATTTAACTTAGATTCCATTTCAGTTGTAATGCTATTATAAATATCATAAACATAAATGTTTTTAAATAAGTTATCATTGCATATTTTTAATTTAGCTAATTCAATAGCTATTAAGTCGCCTCCATGAGTTAAATCTATGACAAGTGCTTCCATTATTACACCAATAAACTAATAATAAACTAATAATAAAGTAATAATAAAGTAATAATAAACCAAAACCCACCAACAAACCACCAACAAATCAATAAAGAAATAATAGTTAAAATACTTAATTCTCAATTAATTTATGTTTAACTTTTTCATAAAAATCTTTTTTATCTGTTTTAATGAAATAAACTGGTTTTGAAGATTTTTCTACTTTAATTTCATCAAATGCTTTTAAATCTTGATTTATCTGACCATCAACTACCATAACAGCGTTTTTAGACTTGCTTAAAAGTTTTATTTCAATTAAACTATCTTGAGATACAACGAATGGGCGAATATTTAATTTATATGGACAAATAGGAATAATAATAATAGCATCAACATCTGGATCAACAATAGGACCTCCAGCAGACATAGCATAAGCTGTTGAACCACTTGGAGTTGAAATAATAACTCCATCAGCCCTAAACTCTTCAACAACCTCACCGTCAATAGAAATTTCAAAATCTAAGATTTTAGCTGCCTGTTGAGTCATTATAACCAATTCATTTAAAGCAGAATATCTTTTATTTCCATAGGAAATTTTAATTTGATTTCTTTTTTCTTTGTAAAATTGACCTTTAAATAGCTTTTTTAATTTTGATTTAATCTCATTTGATTCAACATTAGTTAAAAATCCAACTGTTCCCATATTAACAGCAAAAAATGGTGTTGAACTATCTAATTTATTTTTTGCCATTAAAATTGTTCCATCACCACCAAAAGTAATGACTGCATCTACTTTAAAGTTTTCAATAGATGAAGATAACTCCTTAAAATTAGTAGTTAATTTTAAATCCTTTAATTGATTATATAAATTACGATTCTGAGAATACAAATTATTAACCGTTTCACTGACCCTTAAACCTTTTTTAAATTCCTCAAGTTTAATAGCTAAATCTTTTTCAACTTTAACTTTAATATTATTTTTTAACAATTCTTGAATAATCATCCCAGAGAGCAAAATTGAATTTTCACTATCTAAACGACTAATAACACCTATTTTTTTTATTTGACTATTTTTATGTTTTAAATGACCTTTATTTCTCTCATGATTGTTATTATGATAGTCATAACCATTATAAACAAGATTATTTTGATTATTATTGTAATTATTATATTCAAATTCTTTAATAATTTTTTCATGTAATGTTTTATTTCCAGAAACAATAATAGCTACCTTTTCAGAGATAGTTAGATTATTTTTAAGTTTTCTTCCATAAGTATCAGTTATAATAGCTCCAGATTCTTCAATTATAAGTTTACTTGCAGCAATATCCAATATCCTACTTGATCTCAAGTCAAAGAAAATATCATAAGCCCCAGAAGCAACAAAAGAAGATTCAATGGCAACAGAACCTAAAACTCTTAATCTGCGAATTCTCATTAAAAATTCTATTATCCATTGTTTAAGATCAATAAATCCACCTAAAGTAGCTTTAGAAAAACTTTTAAGATTAGATGGACTGATTTTTTCACCATTTAAAAAAGCTCCTTGATTTTTAATAGCTTCATAACAATCTCCAGATGAAAAATCCTTAACAAAACCTAAAACAATATCTGTGAGATTAGGAAACCTATTTAAACCCTCAATTTCAGCCACAGCTATTGAAATACCAAAGGCAGGAATTTGTTTAATTGCATTGTTTGTTCCATCTAATGGGTCAACGACAAAAATAAATTTAGGATAACACTCATTTTTAGCTTTAAATTCTTCTTCAAGATTTTCATTGTTTAAAAACTCTAATAAATCAATGTTTTGACTTTCCCCTTTACCTAAAAAAAGTTCACCACTTTCTTCACTAATGAGAAATGATTTAAAATCCAGGTTTTTAAGGTTTTCAATTACTTTATTTTCAGCATAAACATCTATTTGTTTTGTTGGTGTTCCATCTGCACCCATTTCAACAAAATCCCCTGCATCATCATCATTAATATGTTTTTTAACTTCAAACTCAACATCTTTAATAATTTTCCTTGAAATTTCTTGAATTAACTCTAATTCCTCTTGTTTCATAAAATTACCTCCAAACTTTATTTATCCCAATGAAAAGTTAGATTAACATCCAATACATAAAAAACTAAAAAAACTAAAAAAAACTAAAAAAAAAAAAAAAAAAAAAAAAATAAAATAAAAAAATTAATCTAAATAAACAACAGAAGCCACAACAGAACCAATATTGTCGACTTTATGATGAATTTCTTCAATTAATAACTTTTTAATCTCAACACCACGAACATTCATCATATATTTAACCATTTTTTCTGATTCTAATTTTAATTCTTCAATGTCAACATTAATTCCTTTATTTTCAACAACACAACCTAATTCATCACCAATAGCTATTGCCACAACTGCAACAATTAAATCTCCATTATTTTCAGATTCAAGATTAGACAAAACACAATTAACCATTTTCCCTGCTTCTAATTTAGGAAGATCTTTTATTTTAGTTTCTCCAGTCAACATACTGGAAACCTTAATTAAATTAACATCCCCTATTCCTGCATCCCTTAGGGCATTATCAAATGCATTTAACTTTGTTGGACCTTCAGATTTCCCAGAAACAATAGCTATTTCCATAATGACACCAAATAAATAAAATTATTATTATTATTATTATTAT
>JAISIT010000247.1 GCA_031261915.1 Candidatus Methanoflexus mossambicus | reverse complement strand
GTATGTTGTTGGTCATGTTTGTCCATTTGGAGAAGAATATGATCATGAAAATTATGTTTCTGAAAAATAGTTAAAATTCTGATAAAAATGGTTATGCTCCTTACAAATATGGAATAGCTACTGTTTTTATCGCTTATGGTAATGTTAATATTAGGGGGAAAGCTATTAAATTAGCTTGGATTTTAATGCCTTTAGATGGTGTTATAGTTTTTCAAGGATTTATCTGGGTGCTCACTATCCTTTTGATATAATCGGAGGAGCGATTATAGGAATATTTGCAGGGTTAATAGGTATTAAAATTGGAGAAATTTATTTGAATAAGTTTTATTTTTTTAGTGAGAATGAATAGCTATTAAAATGATTTTTATGGAGAATAAGATAATAATAAATGAATTTAAATAGATATGGGAGTTTAGCTATAATTTTTGCAAGTGTAATATAAATATGAAATTAAAAATATTTAGTATATGCAATATTATATAAAATAATAATAAGTTAACTATTAATATTAATAAAAGTATTATAAATATAATATAAATAAAAATTCAGAATTATTGAATTTCTTAATATTATTAAACCCTTAATAAAGATTTGAATTTAAATAAAACTTGTAAAATAGCTATTTATAATAACACAAAAATAAAAGAATCACTATATATTAAATTTTATAATAATAAAGACTAAACAATGATTTTATCAATTATGAACTAATAAATAGGAGTTTAAACTAGAATAAGGTGAATACATGGATAATAAATCTGATTCCACTAATAAAATTGAAAATTATGAAACTTCAACAATAAAAAAGCACATAGAAGACATAATTGACTATGCTGCACCAAAGATGGATGTCTACGAGTTTGCTATTTATATGTATTTGCTTCGCAATACTAGATTAATTGGAAAAGTAAAGGATTTTTTTGCTTTTAGGTCAAAGCGTAAGGAATTGCCAATGGGAGCTAGTAGTAAAAAAACTCCTACTCCTATGTCGAAAAAGTCTGCTTATGATAGATTAATATCATTAGAATCAAAAAATTTCATTCAAATATTAGACAATACTTATAAAGGGAAATGTATTCAAGTTTATTATCCTTCAGAAATTCAAGGATTAATTAAAGAAATTGAAAATGATAAAAAAGTCATCGATATTGAAGAAATTGATTTTTTTGAGAGTCATGAGTATAAGGAAAAGATTTTAGAACGAGAAAATCGAAAATGCTTTTATTGTTTCAAAAAATTATCAAATGAAGGTTATGTAATTGAGCATGTTGTTTCAAGACCTGAAGGCAATAATTCATATAGGAATTTAGTTGCTTCCTGTCGCACTTGTAACAATAAAAAAAGCAATTTAGATGTCAATGACTTTATTAGAAAATTATATCGTGAAAATATTATATCTGATACTGAATTAACAGCTTTGACCCAAAAATTAGAACAGTTGAAAAACGGAGAATTAAAGCCAGATTTATAAATATTCTTATATTAAAGTATAAATTTTAAGGAATAAAAAAACTATTAAATGCATAAAAATAACACAAAAACTAAAGAATTATTAATAATTCCGGCGAAAAATTACTTATTAGCTAAACAAAGGAATTTATCAAATTAACAGATAAAAAAGGAAAAGAAATTTTGGAATGATATAATTATTTAAGAAAATTAATTTACAAAATAGTTATAATATATTAACATATAAGTCAGAGGCCATAAAATGGATAAAAAATATCAAGTATTTATTAGTAGTACATTTAAAGATTTACAAGATGAAAGACAAGAGGTAATACAAGCTATTCTAGAACTTGATTGTATTCCATCTGGAATGGAGTTGTTTCCTGCTGCAAATGAAACACAATGGGAAATAATAAAAGAAGTTATTCGTGACTGTGATTATTATATCTTAATATTAGCAGGTAGATATGGTTCACTATCAGATGATGGTATTTCTTATACTGAAAAAGAATATGATTTTGCTGTTGAAATAGGTAAACCAATTATAGCTTTTACCCATAAAGATATTGGTAAAATTATTTCTGAAAAAACTGAGGATACTGATGAAGGTAAAGAAAAATTAAATAAATTCAAAGAAAAAGTAGAAACACAATTATGCAAACATTGGGATACTGCTGAAGGATTAGGATCAGCTGTAAGTAGAAGTATGATACAACTAATTAAAAAAGAACCTGGAATAGGATGGGTTCGAGGAGATCAATTAGCAGATGATAAAGCGAAAAATGAAATATTAAACCTAAAAAAAGAGAATGAAGACTTAAAAGCAAAATTGCTCGAGTTATCAAATAAAAATGATGAAGAAACATCAAAGCTTTCTCAAGGGGATGAAAGATTAGAGATACATTATTCTTTTTCTGCTACTAATGAGAATTACCTTAAAAGTAAGAAATGGAGTGGTTTATTTACCCCATCTTGGAATGAAATTATTGCAAATGTTTTTCCAGTATGTATAGATGAAGCAAATGAACGTAAAATAAGGGGGCAGTTTAATTATTTTATTAGAAATGAAAAGTTTGATAATTTGCAAAAAGATAAAAGATTAAAAGGTAAAAAGTTAGTAGGATTTGAAATAGAAGAGAAGGATTTTCACACAATAATAATACAATTAAGAGCATTAAATATCATTGATAATAGTACAAAAAACAGGAGTGTTAGGGATAAATCAACATATTGGACTTTAACAGATAATGGAAATAAACAATTAGTCATGTTAAGAGCCATTAAAAGTAGAGAAGTAAAGGAAAATGAAGAAATTAAAGAAGTTGAATAAAAATTACATGATAATATGGCAAAATATTAAAAATTTTTATTTCCAGAAATTAACAAATGGACTTAACAAGATTCAAACCCTAAATCACAAGGTTACTATCTTAATATTTTTAAACTATTTTTATAAGGATGTAAAAACAATATTATTTATTGTAATCATCTAACTATTAAAATAAATAGCTAAAACTATAAAATTTTAAAAATTAAGTAATTTAAAAGAAGTATTTAAAAAATAAAGAATGTAATGGGTATGAAGTGATTTTAACCCAGATATTATAGATATTTTTAATAAATTTTAATCAAATGGCAATATTAATATAATAAAATTTATTATATATTTAACTATAATAGAATTTTTTCTTAAATGATTAATAGTGAATTATAATAAATTATGATATGGATTTTAAAATGGATAAAAAATAAAAAAATTTAAACATAAAAATAAATCTAATTTTATTCAATTTAGCTATTTATCGGGGTGTTACTATAAGTAAAGAAGATGAAAATAAAGGAATTAAAGATCGTATTGAAGATGCTGCAGAAAATATAATATTTTCCAGTAGATGGCTACTTGCTCCAATCTTTT
>JAISIT010000244.1 GCA_031261915.1 Candidatus Methanoflexus mossambicus | reverse complement strand
GTATGTTGTTGGTCATGTTTGTCCATTTGGAGAAGAATATGATCATGAAAATTATGTTTCTGAAAAATAGTTAAAATTCTGATAAAAATGGTTATGCTCCTTACAAATATGGAATAGCTGCTGTTTTTATCGCTTATGGTAATGTTAATATTAGGGGGAAAGCTATTAAATTAGCTTGGATTTTAATGCCTTTAGTTGGTGTTATAGGTTTTTCAAGGATTTATCTTGGTGATCACTATCCTTTTGATATAATCGGAGGAGCTATTGTAGGAATATTTGCAGGGTTAATAGCTACTAAAATCGGAGAAATTTATTTGAATAAGTTTTATTTTTTTAGTGAGAATGAATAGCTATTGAAATGATTTTTATAGGGAATAAGGTAATAATAGAGGAATTTAAGTAAATATAGGAGCTTAGCTATTATTTTTGCAAGTGTAATATAAATATGAAATTAAAAATATTTAGTATATGCAATATTATATAAAATAATAATAAGTTAACTATTAATATTAATAAAAGTAGGTACTAAATATAATATAAATAAAAATTCAGAATTATTGAATTTCTTAATATTACTAAACCCTTAATAAAGATTTGAATTTAAATAAAACTTGTAAAATAGTTATTTATAACATAAAAACAAAAGAATTATTAATAATTTAAGTGAAGACTTGCTTATAGTTAAACAGATGAATTTTATCAAATTAACAGATAAAAAGGAAAAAAATTTGAAAATTATAGATTATTGTAACCAATATTTATAAAGATATCAAAAATTAGAATTATTGATTATATTTTAATTTAATTTATATACTATTAATAATATATTAATTTTCATTGAATAAACTAATTTTAATTTTTTTTAGGTGTATGTTAAAATGGAAAATGAAATTTCAGAGGAAAAATACATATTTGAGCTGAAAAACTTTGGAATTATTAATAATGCTTCTATTAATTTGGGTTCATTTGATATAAGCAAAAAATCCAAAGGATCTTTAAGTATTATAGGAGGCCCTAATAATAGTGGTAAAAGTACCATAGCTAAGGCATTATATTCTCTTTTAGCAACTTTTTCCAATGAATCAATCAGAGTATACAATAGTGAAATAAAAAATTCTATTAATCT
Organism: Candidatus Methanoflexus mossambicus; assembly: GCA_031261915.1. Classification (GTDB taxonomy): domain Archaea; phylum Methanobacteriota; class Methanobacteria; order Methanobacteriales; family Methanobacteriaceae; genus Methanoflexus; species Methanoflexus mossambicus. Next base: position 2,944 of record JAISIT010000244.1, on the reverse strand, counting down.
TTTGATTAACGATCTTGCATTCTCAATTATGAAATTTAGAAGGGACTTACGTAAATCTGAAGTTTATCCATATGGTGATGGAAAATTTGTTAAAATTAATAATAAAAAAAATAAAGAAGAATATTTGAATGATTCTAATGAATCTTCTGAATTTTATTCAAAATTATCTGATATTGTGAATAATTTAAGAGGTTTCAGAGATGAACTTCAATATTTAATGGATAATGATGATTTTAACATTGATTTGATTTTAGAATCTGTTTCTAATTTGAAAAATACTATTATAAAAAACGATTTTGAACTTTCTAACATTTCTGAAAGAATAGAAAATATTATTAATGGTATTGAATCAAAAAACCAACTTCCTTTTTTTCATTATGAGAATTTAGAAAGATTTTTATCAAAGGAGTTTGGTAAAAATGAATATAAAAAATTTTTCAGAGAAATTGGAGGTATTGATGAGGATAATTTAAATGAAAAATTGAATTTGAGTTTACATTTTAAGAACAAGGAAAGATTTATAATGGGATTAAATACAAACATTGACTTTGTTATTGGTCCAGATTCGGGTTCAGATCTTTTAAAGTTTAGTATTGGGGATATATATTATATTGAAACTCCTTATATTTTGGATTTTTATAGAGATAATCATCCTAATATGTATGCTACTTATCATCAAAATTCTTTAATAAATAAATTAACTTCTCGTGATGATGAAGAATGGATTTTTAAAACAAGTGAAGAATATAAAAATCAAACAGATGATGATAGTGTTATCCAAGGGAAAATTCTCTTTGATGAAGATACTAAACAGTTCTTTTATGTTACTAAGGAGGGAGGTATAACTTCTGCTATTAATACTGCCGCAGGCATTAAAAATATTGGAATAATTCAAAATTTGTTTAGTAGGAACTTGGATAATAATAGTGTGATTATAATGGATGAACCAGAAGTTCATTTACACCCAAAATTACAAGTTGAGTTAGCAAGGATTATAGTTGAAAAAATTGCTGAATATAAAATTCATTTCTATATAAATACCCATAGTCCTCAGTTTATAGAAGCAATTCAATCTTATTCTATCCTTTACGAAGTTTTTGATAATGTTAATTATTATATCACTGAAGAATCTGGCTCAGATGGAACTTTTAATTTTATTCCTTCTAACTTTTCTGATTTAATATCTGTTGATCCTAAGGAAGTAGACACTATTTTTGGCCATCTAAATGATGCTTTTGATGTAATTGATGGAATTTCTGGTGAAATTGCTTCAAAAAACATAGTGAAAGATAAGAAGTGATTTTTATTAGTCCTGAATTAAATAATTTTAAAAATTGTATTGATTTTTTCAAATCTGATAAAAGTAATACTTATTTAAAATCAGCCACAGAATTATCTGACACAGGAAATGGAAATTCTTGTGTTAAAAATGATGACGTTTATATGCTTTCTGTGGAAAATATACAAAAATTTTTTCTTTTAAATAGAATTTTTAAGTCTCGTGAAATCTGTAGTGATGAATGTAAGAAAAAAAGATGTAAAAATAATTTTGAACATTTTGTTGTTGATGCATTTTATGCAAATTTTAATCATAAAATCAAAATGTTTTTTTTGATCGAATTTAAATATATTGATCTTTATGATAAATATGAGATTTCAGACTCTGGAATTAGAAAGATGGATGAATTTTTAAGCGAAATAAAAGATTCATTAGATGATCGTAAATTTGATAAGTTAGATAACATTTTTAGTAAGGCTAAAGATGCATATGTGAAGGAACACAGTTATAGAATCAAATTAAAAGCATATGAAACTGTTTATTCAATTATGCCTCATATGTATAGAGAATATTGTTTGAAAGAGAATATTAAAGTTAATATGACGAAATTTAAAAAATTTTTGAATGAAAATGAAATTCATTATATTTTAGTATATGATTTCAATAACCCACATAAAAATGAAGTTAGAAATAGATTAAAAAAAATTAAACAATTACCGTGTAAAAATGATGCTAAAAATATTAAAAGCATAAGAGATTTTACTTTTGATACGGTACAAGTTATTAGAGGAACAAAAGGATTCAATAACCTTGTCAAAGATATTTATGTTCGTTAAATGTATTATTAGAAATTAATTTTTTCTAAGTGTTGTCAAATTTGTATAAAAATAAAAACAACTTTAAAAAACCTAAATTTTTATCTCAAAAACTGAAACTTTAAAAGCTATATTTTAATTATTTAAAACTCTTTAATTGAGGATAAAAAATTTAAATTACTTTATTTCTTAAATTAGTCATTAATAATAGCCTATTGAAAAATAAACTCACAATATTGATTATCAAAAAAGAACCTGAATGTATTTGAACCATAAATATTATAAATATTTTTAATAAATTTTAATTATATAGTAATATTATAATAAAATTTATTATATATAACTATATAATCGAATTTTTTCTTACAAATGATTAATATTGAATTATAATAAATTATGATATGGATTAAAATGGATAAAAAATAAAAAAATTTAAACATAAAAATAAATCTAATTTTATCCAATTTAGCTATTATCGGGGTGTTACTATAAGTAAAGAAGATGAAAATAAAGGAATTAAAGATAGTATTGAAGATGCTGCAGAAAATATAATATTTTCCAGTAGATGGCTACTTGCTCCAATCTTTTTAGGTATGATAGTTGTAATAGCTATTATTTTTATTAAGTTTTTCCAGCTACTCATTGCTTTTATTCCAGCAAGTATTGGGATGTCTTTTGAAGAAGTAGCTATGACAGCATTAAATCTTTTAGATTTAGCATTGCTTGGAAATCTTATTTTATTAGTTACTTTTTCAGGGTATGAAAATTTCGTATCAAAAATTAATCCTGCTAAAGATCATAAAGATAGGCCAACATGGATGGGGAATTTAGATTTTTCAGGGCTTAAACT
>JAISIT010000100.1 GCA_031261915.1 Candidatus Methanoflexus mossambicus | reverse complement strand
AGGATTTTTCATTTCAATTCGTAAAATCCCTTTACTATTCCATGTAATTAACTTTTTAGAATGTTTTTTATTGGATTTATCTCCAACAGAGTTATTAGCAACATATTTTGCTAAATCTTTTAGAAAAATCACAAACTTTATAAAGTCTGTTCATCTAAATATAATAACTGGAGCATCTGTTTTCGTACTTGACATACTAAAATATATGCTCCATTAAATATATAAATTGTACTGTCTTATTTTCTGAAAATAAACAATATGAATTATTTTTTAATATAACGAAGAATTTTTTGTGAAAATCAAAAACAGGAAAAGTTTTTGACATAGCCACTATAAATTAAAAAGATGAAAATATTCTTTGTATAAAATACTTTCGCCAAAAATTTAATAATATCCTGTTAATTTGTTCATATGAGGAATTTTACTTAAAATTAAAATCATTCCCCAACTAACTATTAAAACTAGAATAGTAAGGAAAGGTATCCACTTCCAAGCACTATGATTTATTAAATTCAGGAAAGTTAAAAGTCCAATTATTCCAAGTGAAATAAAATGGTTTAAATAAATTCCATAACTAGATTTACTTATAGATAAAGTTAATTTTTTCATTAAACCATTTCTCAAAAGTTGTGAGATTTTAAGTAGCTTGCCAGTTAATTTTTCATGGTTAAAGTATTTAATAAATATAAAAATACCTATGCATTGTAATAATACAAGTATGTCTATTTCTAAAGAAGTTTGAGTTTGAAAAATATAATATTTTAATATTAATATATTCAACCCACTTAAGAATAAGTAAGTTTTTAATAAAGTCGCTGTAATGAAAGAAATCAGTCCTAAGCTCATTAATTTGGGAGGGGTTAGGTTAAATTCTTTATTATGAAGATAATAGCCCAACATAGCAAACCCTATAGGTCCTGCAAAGAATGATAGGTCAACAAATAATGAATCTATTTTATAGTATAAGCATATACAACATATAATGGATGTTATAAACCATAAGATTAAATAGTATTTAATCCCATTCATTCCTTTAGATTTAACAAATTCATTTATCACAGGCATAGCTAAATAAACCCCAATTAACATCCAAACATACCAATGACTTCCTAAATATATTCCCACAATATAAGTTAAACCTTGCAGAGCAGATTCGAAAAAAGGAAATTGCCTACGTGTAAATAAAATAACTAACAACGAAATACCCCTCCAAAATATCATGGGCCATATTATTCTAGGAAGTCTCTTTTTTAGAAAAGAATATATTTCATAATCTTTATTTAATAATAAAACTCCAGAGAGCATTAAAAATACAGGAACTCCGAACCGTCCCATAATATTAAATAAAAACATCATATCATAGTTGAAACTACCTACTAATGATCCTTTCCAAAGCCAGGCAACATGGCAACATATAACCCCCAATGTACCTAAAACTCTTAATTGATCAAGATAAACTATTCTATTCTCCGAACTCATATTTTTCACACTATATATCAATAAAACTATTGGCAACACCAAACTATTTAATAAACTGATATATAAATATAATTATATATAAATATAACGGGACTGTCAAAAACTTGAGGGCTAAATTTTAATAAAGTTTTCACGATCCCAGATTTCAGTTCTAAGCTTTATCCGTCCCCTTATTCCTTTATTTATTTTAAAAAGTTTCTTAACACTTTTGGGAAGAGTTCTTTTAAAGAAATTTTCAATTTTATTAGAAGTAGATTCAATATTTTTATCAAACAAGAAATTAAAGAAAGTTTTAAAATAAGGCAGATAGAATCAAGGAAATATACAGAAGAATTTTTTGTAAAAAATCAAAAAAAAGCAAAGTTTTTGACACAGCCCATATTAAATAAACTAATAAATATTTATATATAATTTAATCATATATTAATTATTAATAGTTATAAAAATAATCAATATAAAAATGATAAATTTAGTAATAATAATATTTTATTTTATATAAATGGTGTATTAATGACCTTAGTTAAGTACAAAATCAGCATAATTATTCCAGTTTATAATGTAGAAAACTATATTAAAAAAGCTTTTGATTCAATAAAAACCCAAACATTAGGCTTTGATAATCTTGAGATTATAATGGTTAATGATGGATCCACCGATAAAAGTGGTGAAATAATAGAGAGGTATGCTGATAAATATTCAAATTGCAAATCTATTCATTTGGATGAAAATACAGGGGCTGCTGGAATTCCTAGGAATATAGGTATTGAACATTCTAGTTCTAATTATATAATGTTCCTTGATCCTGATGATTTTTATGAAAATAATGCTTGTGAAATTTTATATGATAAAATTGTAAATGAAAAAGTAGATATTGTATTTGGTACTTTTTTTAAAATAACACAAGGTAAAAAAATACTTGCAACTCTTAAAATTTTTAATAATCAAAAACAAATTAAAGTTAAAAACATCGATGAAAATAAAAAATTATTATTAACAGCTCCGTCAATATGGACAAAAATTATTAAAAAGGAGTTTATTATAAGAAATAATATTAAATTTCCTCCAAATATACCTGGAGAAGATGCTGTTTTCATGGTTGAAGCATTTTTAAAGGCAAAAGGTATTATATATCTCAGTGACATTGTTGTAGCTAATTATGTTGAAAGAGAGACAAAAGATTCTATTACAACAAATATAACGCTCGATTATTTTAAAGGAGTAATGGAATCGAGAAAATTAATATATCGTATTTTTAAAAATAATGGGAAAGAAAAATGTTTTAAATCATATGCTAAAAAATCTTTAGATTTTTATTTAATGAAATTAATTTCAAGCGATATAAATGATACTGTTATAATGGAAAAAATTTTAAATGAAATGAAATGGTTCATTGAAAAATGTCTTTATTATCAAATAAAACCTAAAAACGATATTTTAAGATTATTATTTAATTTAATAGCTAATAAAAATATAATTAATATTTTATTATTAAAAAACTATTATAAACCTACGAATCAAAAAATTAATAAAATTAAAAATTTGGAATCTGAAAATAAACAATTAATTTCGAAAAATAAACAACATATTTCGAAAAATAAACAATTAATCTCGAGAAATAAACAACATATTTCGAGAAATAAACAATTAATTTCGCAAAATAAGTATTATATTTCACGAAATAAAAATCTTGAAAGGGAGATTATAGAAATGAAATCTTCTAATAGCTGGAAATTAACAAAACCATTGAGAAAATTAGGTAAAATTTTTAGATAAATCCGTAACTAATCTTTTAACAGTGGATTGAAAATTTGTAAAAATAAGAAAAAATGAGGGATAATATGGAATTTTTAAGTAGAGATGAGTTTGAAAGTGTTGATGACGGTTCTTATATGATTAGAAATAGTTCAAGATGGGATTACTTTAAAGAAGTGATAAAACAGATCAAAATAATTGATAATTTTGACAAAATTAACAAAACATTAGAATTAGGTCCATATAAAACTCCTTTAATAAAAAATGGAGACATAATGGACATTAATAATTATTCAGACGGATGTGCCATTGAAGTAGGTGATTTTTTTCAACATGATGCGTCAATTGTTCCTTACCCATTCAAAGACAAAGAATACGATTTAATCATAGCATGTCAAGTTTTAGAACATTTAAAAACAAACCAAAAAGAAGTTATTAAAGAATTTAATAGAATATCTAAAAGAGTCATCATAACATTACCTTATAAATGGTTCAGACCCTGTGATATGCACCATATGATTGATGAAAAAGTCATTGATTATTGGGCAAATGGATTGAACTACTCATATGAAGAAATTATGGGGGGGGGGGGGGAGGAGGTGAGAATATTACGTATTTACGAATTAAATGATTCCAACCTCTTTAAAATACCTTTTTATCTTAAAAAAGATCTTGATTCATCTAACTTAGAAAATAAAAAATTAAAAAAAATTATAACCAATAAAAATAATCATATAAAAAATCTAAAAGAAAAAAACTCTAAACAAAATGAAAAATTAAAAAAATACAAGTCTAGAAAAGTAGTGAAATATGTAGACAAACTTAAAAAAATAATTTAATTAATTTTTCAGCTCATGTAAGAATATTTACAATAATTAGAGTGAATATCATGAATATTACAATAATAGGAACAGGATATGTTGGACTAGTTACAGGAACTTGCTTTTCAGAAATGGGAAATAAAGTATAATATCAAATTGGATGTTAATTGAAATTTTCATGAAAATCAGACATTCTGTTCTAAGAAGAATTTTTTTCTTCGTTTTTATTTATAAATCTATGTTCAGTTTTACCATACAGTACATAATGAATCAAGGGGTTTTGATTGCTCTGTTTAACATCAGGGTATTTGTTTAAGTAATATTTTGTATCGAATTTGTTATTAGGATTTTTTCCTTCTTTATATCCATGATAAATGTAATGATTTAATGGAAGTAATGTATTTTTGTTAAATTTATACTTTTTTAGATAATATTTATCATCAAAAAGTTTTAATTTTTTAATTCTTTTATATGCTTTTATAATTTTATATATGTTTTTTAAGTTTCCTCTTTCTTTAAATATTGTATAAATTAAAAAATTATTTATTAGTTTGGTTTTAATTTTAGTTTTAAGTGATTTTTCATATGTAGAACAATATAAATTATGATTTAAAGGTATTTTTTCTCTTTTTAAAATTTCATTTTTAAATGGAGAAAGTTTAAAATATTTAAACCATTCTTTTGAATAAAAACTATTAGTATATTTCCATGGTTTATCTCTAGATGAAAAGTGAATAATAACACTTTTTTTTTCGATATCTTTTAAACTTTTATAGTTTGAATTAAAAAGAGAATTTATTTGATCCATATTAAATTTATTTCGTGCTCTTAATAAATTCATTATTAAAAAATTAAATTTAATATCAATCATCAAAACTTTATTTTGGAATATTAAATTGAATACATTTTGATCCATAAGATTCATGTCTGAAATTTCTTTTTTTTTCTGTATTAACAATTTTGGTACATTATTTTTTCTTAAAAGTTTTAAATTTAATAACATTACTCCAGAATTAAAATACTTATTTAAATAGGCATATTCATGCTTCCAATAGATGTGTCCAGTGTCATGTACTACACCTGCATAATAGTTTTTAATATTAATTGAATAAAGCTCTTTTAAATCTTTTTTAACTAAAATATCCCCGTCTAAATATATTATTTTATCTTCTGTTGGGATTAAATCCGGAATTTTAAATTTTAATAATGCACTTATACTTGCACAAGCCTTATTTTTTTTAAATTCATCTAATTTTTTAAATTCATTTGATGGAACTGTGATAAAATTAATTTTAGTTGTTTTGTTGTTAAACAGCATGATTTTTTTTTCATCTGCCTTTGAGATTTTATTTTTAATTATATATATTTCATAATAACTTTTACGAGATTTATTTTTTAATAATGAAGTTATTGCGACAGCGGTAGGAATTATAAAGTTTGTATCGGTTATGAAAACTATAGGTATTCTGTTCATTTTATCCTCGATTTAAATTATATAAATTTTAGATTTTTAATCATTAAAATAATATTAATATCTATTATATCTTAATATATTATTAAATAATATAATATTTCATATTAGATAACTAAATTTATTAAGTAAATAATTAATATATTATTATATATAAATTATATTAATTTTAACATTATATAATTTGAATATTAATACATTTAAAATTAACAATATATAAATTATAGTTTGTTCAATAATTAATAAAAAAATTAAATTTATTATTATTATGAAAGAAATGAAATATAAACACTAAAAAAATAAAAAAATGAGGGTAAAAATTGACTTCAATACTAAAAAAAATAAAAAATCAACCATATATTTCTATTTTACTAAGATCAAACATACACATTAAAGAAACCTATAGAAATTTAAAAGCATACTCTAAAATAAAATCTTCTAAATTATTTAATGAAAGATATTACATTAAAAATACTCCAAACTTAAAAAATACTCCCATGAACCCCATCATTCATTACCTTTACTATGGATATAAAGAAAACAAAAATCCAAGTGAAAAATTCAACACAAAATACTATCAAAATAAATATAAACAAGTAAAAAAAAATGGAATAAATCCATTAGTTCATTATTTAATATGGGGTAAAAAAGAAAACAAATATCCAACAAAAAAAGAAGAAGAAAAATCTCCAGAAAAATTATTAAAAGAAATTAAAAAACTAAAAAAAAAAGTAAATAAATACTCTGAAATATACACAATTAAACAAATAAATAAAGAGAAAATTAATAGTGAAATAGAAAATTTCAAAACTTATGGAATTACAAAAGAAAAAAGAACCCAAAAAATAATAGTTTCTCTAACATCTTTCCCTGAACGAATGTATGAGATACATTACACTTTATATTCCTTATTAAATCAAACTATGAAACCTGATGAAATTATTTTGTGGCTTGCCGAAGAACAATTCCCTAATTTAGAAGATGATGTTCCAATTAAAGTAAAAAAATTTAAAGAACATGGTTTAACAATAAAATGGACAAATGACATCAAAAGCTACAAGAAACTTATCCCTACTTTAAAAGAATATCCTAATGACATAATAGTTACAGCAGATGATGATGCATTTTATCCTGAAAATTGGTTAGAACAATTATACAAAGAATATGATGGAAAAAATATTGTAGCACATAGAGTGAGAGAAATAAGCACCGATGAATATAATAATATTCTTCCATATATTAATTGGAAACTTATACGTATAAATAATGATATTAATTTAAGTTTAAACCAAGATTCATATTCATCTTTCACAAATTTTTTCACAGGTGTTGGAGGAATTTTATACCCTCCTCACAGCTTACATGAGGATGTTTTAAATCAAGATTTATTTGAAAATTTATCTCCAAATACAGATGACATATGGTTTTGGGCAATGGCATTAAAAAACAATCGTAAAATTAAAATAGTTCCAAATGGATATTCTAAAGTGATTAATATCAATCCTTTAAGACGACTTAATTTATTAAATGAAAGAACTTTGTGGAGTGAAAATTCTCAAGGTGGAAATGATATTGCTCTTAAGAATATCATAGAATATTATCCTGAAATCTTAGAAAAATTAAAATTAAAAATAGATAATGGATATTTAAACTATAAACTTTATAATGGCTTTGAAAGTAAGAAATATTGGGAAAACAGATATAATGAGGGAGGGAATAGTGGAGTTGGTTCATATAACTTTTTCGCTGAGTTTAAAGCAGATGTGATTAATAATTTTGTAAGTGAAAACAAAATTAACACAGTTATAGAATTTGGACATGGTGATGGTAATCAATTAAAACTTGCTAATTATTCTAATTATATCGGGTTTGATGTTAGTGAAACTGCTGTTGAAGAATGTAGGAAATTATTTGATAAAGATAATAATAAAACATTTAAATTATTAAGAGAGTATAATAATGAAAAAGCAGATTTAACATTATCATTAGATGTTATTTTTCATTTAATTGAAGATAATGTTTATGAAGATTATATGGAAAAATTATTCAATTCATCAAATAAATATGTAATTATTTATTCAAGTAATTCAAGTAATGTGGAAAAAGAGAGAACTGTAACACATGTTAAACATAGAAAATTCAGCACATGGGTAGAGAAAAATAGATCAACCTGGAAATTGATTAAACATATACCTAATAAATATCCTTATAAGGGAGATTATAAAACTGGTTCATTTGCTGATTTCTTTATTTATAAAAAAATATGAGTTTATTTAATATTTATTTGAAATTTAAATCAAATAAAACAATAATTTTTTAATATGCGGTGATTTTAATGGATTTTTCAATTTTAAAAGATTTAAAAACTAATAAAAAGAAAAATAAACTATTCGCACTATGGATTAGTGATGATAATAAGCTGCCAGAATTACAATATACATCAATCAAAATTGAGAATTATTTTCATAAGACTATGCTAGCCATATTAAAAAGATTATGAAAATGTTGATGGTGTTATGGAGTGGGTTTTGCTTAGAACTAAATTGTGGGATGAAAGAAATGGAATTGATTTTCAACAGCATAGTTTTTGACAGAGCCTGAAAAAGATATTTTAAATAATTTACTTTTTATAAGTATGTTAAATAGTTATTAGGAGAGTTAATAATGTTAAAAAAAGGTTATTATGAATCTAAGGGTTATGAAATTTTTAAACAATATGAAAGTTATAGGAAGCGGTATACTTCACTTGCTTCAGATTTTCAGATTAGTTTTTTATTAGGTTTAATTAAATATTTTAAATTTTCAAATGGTAAAAATATTTCGAATGTTTTAGAAATAGGTATGGATCAGGGTGTAACCTCTCTTTACATGTTATTAACAGGTTTTAATTCAAGTAATTTTAAATTACACACAATTGAAATAATGGATAGTGATTATTATGGAAAAGCTTTAGAAAATGCAAATAGTCATCAAAAGAAAGCATTGGACATGAATAAAGGATGCACTATTTTTGATATTGAAAATATTTTGGATGATGATGATTTATTAGATTTAGTTTTTATTGATGGAGGTCATTCACATCCAAGTCCTTTAATTGATTTGTTATATCTTTTACCATACTTACATTCAGAATCAATTGTATGTCTTCACGATGTTGTTGATCATATGAGACCTAATGCATGGGGTGAAAGCTTCATTTTCACCTCTTGGAGTGATGATAAATATAGAGCATATGATTTAGACAATGATTTAAAACCATTAAATCAAAATACTTTAGGAGTTATTAAACTTCCTTCTAATAATAATATTATTAATAAAGAACAAATATTCAGAGATTTGATAAAAATAGCAAAACTCCCATTTAAAGCTCCACCATGGAATAGTAAAATGCCAGATGAAAACACGCTTAAGGATATTAAATTTTTCATGGAAAAAGGTAAAGGTAAAGATTTTTATGATTCTTCATTTTCAAATGAATTTTATAATATTTTTTTAAAACAAGTAGAACTTTATGAAAAAGATCATATTCTTTTACAACATGAAACTAATTTTTTTAATTATCTTTTTAATAATGTTAGGTATTTACTAAGTGAAAATAAGCAAATGAAAAAGAATATTAATGATAATCAAAATCTATTATCTCTCAATAAACAGGAATTCAAAAAATTAAAACGCGAATCAATAAAAAACAAAAAAGAATTAGATGTAATAAAAGATTCTAATAGTTGGAAATTAACAAAACCTTTTAGAAAATTGAGAACTCTATTTAAATAAGTAAATTATTAATATAGTGTTTTACTTAATGTTCATAACATTTATATATATGTTTGTATCTAGTTTTCATAAAAAGCTGTATCGTCGATTATTTTGTGAAATGTTTCTTTAAAAAGTTCTTTCAAATAGTCTAAAGATTTTAAAAAGGAATTATGAACCTTTTTCTTTAATTTTCTCCATACATCTTCAATAGGATTAAAATCTGGAGAATACGGTGGTAAAAAAAATTAAATGAATATTAAGTATTTCACATGCTTTTGCAACGATTTTAGCATGATGAATCCGAAGTATAGTATATTACCAAATTTTTGCAACAGATGCAATAATTGAATATTTTCCAATACATTGTGAAAATTCTCTAAATTTTATTTAAATGAATATACTTATAAACAGGTTACAAAGGAATGTTAGGTTCAGATTTAATGGAAATATTAAAAAGAAATGAAAAGTATAATCTTATACCTACAGATGTAGATACATTAGATATAACTAACATTGAAGAGCTAAAAGAAACTTCCAATGAGAAAAAACCAGACATAGTCATTAATGTAGCGGCATATACAGATGTTGATGGGTGTGAAACTAATAGAGAACTTGCTTATAATGTTAATGCAATCGGACCTAAGAATTTAGCTATTTCTTGCAATGAAATTGGAGCAAAATTAGTTCATATAAGCACAGACTATGTATTCCACGGAGAAAACACTGTTCCATACACAGAAGAAGATGAAACTGATCCTATTAATTATTATGGAGAAACAAAACTTGTAGCAGAACAATTCATTCAAAAAAATATGAATAGCTATTTAACCAATTAAAATCATATATAATATAGTTATAGATTCATTATAAAATATAATAAAAAAATTAGTGATTAAAATGAAAGATTACAAAATTACAATCGTTTTTCAAGTATTCAATGTAAGGAATTATATTAAAAATACTTTAGACTCATTAGTTGATCAAACTATTGGATTTAAAAATATCCAGATTTTATTATTATATAATGATTCTACAGATGGAACTGAAAGAATCATTAAAGAGTATGAATTTGATTATGATAATGTAGAGATTATTTATTTAAAAGATCATCTTAATGAATTTTTAGTGGATGTTGTAATTAATAATGTTAATTCTGAAAAAGTAATGTTTTCTGATTCTGATGAATCTTATTCAAAAGATTTTATAGAAAAAAAATTAAAAGATTTTGAAGAAAGTGGAAATAGCTATTTTATATTTTCAAAATCAAAAGTTGCTAAATTATTAGAAAAAAATTATCCTTTTAAGATAAAAAAAATCTATGAACCTATTGAAGAGAATTCTGAAGAATATAGTCGTTCTGTTAATTTTTTAAATAATTATCACGATGAATTAAAAAGATTAATAGAAAATAAAGATAAAAATATAGATTTTTCTCCAATAAACAAAATAATAAGTTCTTTAATTGATGAATATGAGGTATATAAGGATAAAAATTACTTTTTGGATTATGAACTTTCGGCCACTAGACGAAAATTTAAAGAGACTAAAAAACGCTTAGCTATTACCCGGACATTTAAAGGGTATCTTAGATATAAATTAAATAATATTTTAAAAAGAATTAAATTTAAATTTAAAGGAGTTAAAGAAAGATCTGGGTCTGAATTTTTGGAAAATAAATTTAAAGATTATACTGGAGATTATAGTGAAGTAACTGTCATCATTTCTTATCGTAAAACTAATGATAAAGAAAGAGAAAAAAATTTAGATATTTGTCTACATTATTTAAATCATATAGGATTTTCTAAGGTTTTTATTAGTGAACATTCAAGTGTTCCTAATAAATCTTCTTTAATCGATAAGTATTCTGATTTATTCGATACATTTAAAGTTATACATACGAATTCTCTGGGAGAAAGTTTTTGGAAAGGAAAAGCTTTGAACAATGCAGTTATGCAAACTGAAACTGATTATATAGCTATTTTGGATTTAGATTGTATTTCAAAGAAAAGAAGTATTAATATAGCTCTTAATATGGTAAAATCAGGGTATGATTCAGTTCATACTTTTAATAGAAAAATAAAGGATATTGAAGATAAAGAAGATTTTGTAAAAGCTTATGATTTTTCTACAATAGATACTCCTCTTCAAAATAGATTTTCAGCCGATGGGGGTCTTGTTTTTTGGAATAAAAAGTCTTATGTTAAAATAGGAATGGATAATGAGTATTTTAAAGGATTGACTAGAATGGATAATGAATTAATGGAAAGAGCTAAGTTATTTGGATTAAAGCAATATAGGGTTAATGATATTTTATATCATCTTTCTCATATTAGGCCTCCAAAAAATAATCCAAGAAATAAAAAGTTATTAACTAAATTTAAAAATTATACTCCTGAGGAATGTTATAGGGAAGTAGATAGTTGGCAGTGGGTTAAAAAAGCTAAGAAGAAATTTAATTATGATTAATGATTTTTATTAAATTTTTTATAATCCTTATAATCTTTATTTTTTATAAATCTTTTAATTATAATCCCCAATATTCAATTCCTTCTTTAATAAACTCTTTTTTATCTAAAGACTCTTTTATATCTACTAAAATAGCAGGTTTTGTTGAGATATTTTTAATATAATCGGGAGTGATATTTTTAAATTCATCGTGTTCAACAGCTAAAATAACAGCATCATATTTTTTATTAATATTTTTATTAGTATTTTTACTTAATTTTATGTTATATTCTTTTAATACTTCTTTTTCGTGAGCTAATGGATCTTCAATATCGATATTTATTTCATATTCTTGAAGTTTTCTAATAATATCTATAACTTTCGTATTTCTTATATCTGGACAATTTTGTTTAAATGTTATTCCTAAAATTAGAACAGAGCTATTTTTAACATTTTTATCATTTTTTATTAATAGTTTGATTATATTTTCTGCTACATAATTTCCCATTTCATCATTGATTTTTCTTCCTGAGATTATGAGTTGTGAACGATATCCTAATTCTTTAGCTTTATGTATGAAATAATAAGGATCTACACTTATACAATGACCTCCAACTAGTCCTGGGGTGAAATTTAGGAAATTCCATTTTGTTTCAGCTGCTTTTAATACATCAAAAATATCTATATTCATTTCATTGAAAACAATAGCTAATTCATTCATAAAAGCTATATTTATGTCTCTTTGAGCATTTTCAATTATTTTACAAGCTTCAGCAGTTTTAATATTTTCTGCTCTATGTACTCCTGCTTCAATTATTGTTTCATAGAGTTTAGCTATTTTATCTAATGATTCTTCATCCATTCCAGAAACTACTTTTACAATATTTTCTAATCTATGCTCTTTATCACCAGGATTTATTCTTTCAGGAGAATATCCTATTTTAAAGTCTTTTCCACATTTCAATCCTGATTCTTTTTCAAGTATTGGAATACAAATGTCTTCTGTTGCTCCAGGATAAACTGTTGATTCATAAATAGCTATTGAACCTTTTCCCATGTTTCTTCCAACAACTTCACTTGCAGATTCAACATATTTGAAATCAGGAGCCTTTTCAGAGGTAATAGGAGTCGGAACAGCTATTATATAATAGTCAGATTTTTTTAACTCTTCTTCATTAGAAGTAAATTTGATATTAGAATTTTTTAAAGCTTCATTTCCAACCTCTTCAGTTAAATCTTCACCTTTTCTGTAAGATTGAATTTTATTTTCATCAACATCAAATCCAATAACATTATAATGCTTAGAAAAAGCTAAAGCTAAAGGTAAGCCAACATAACCAAGACCAATAATAGCTATTTTGTTTTTTTTCATTTAGGATCTCCTTAAAATTAATTCAAAAAATTAATTCAAAAATTTTTTATAAAATAAATAATAATATATAAGTTTAATATTAATATTTACTTTTATGTTATAAATATTTATAAAAATTTAATAAATAAATATTTTATTAGAACTTTTATAATAAATTTAATTTAAAATGTTATTTAAAAATTTTATTTATAATGAGGTTTAAAATGAATATACTAATAACAGGCTACAAAGGAATGTTAGGTTCAGATTTAATGGAAATACTAGAAAAAAATGAAAAGTATAATCTTATACCTACAGATGTAGATACATTAGATATAACAAATCTTGAAGCTGTAAAAGAAACATTCAATGAGAAAAAACCAGACATAGTCATTAATGTAGCTGCATATACTGATGTTGATGGATGTGAAACTAATAGAGAACTTGCTTATAATGTTAATGCAATTGGACCTAAGAATTTAGCTATTTGCTGCAATGAAAATGGAGCTAAACTCCTACATATAAGCACAGACTATGTATTCCACGGCGAAAACACTGTCCCATACACAGAAGAAGATAAAACCGATCCTATTAATTATTATGGAGAAACAAAACTTGTAGCAGAACAACTCATTCAAGAAAATATGAATAGCTATTTTATACTAAGAACAGCTTGGTTATATGGTTATAATGGAAAAAACTTTGTTAAAACTATGCTAAACTTATCTAAAGATCATGATGAAATTACTGTTGTTAATGATCAGCAAGGTTCTCCTACTTTTACTCGTGATTTAGCTGCAAGTATGGTTGAAATCATTGAAAGTGATAAATATGGAATTTATCATGTTACAAATAGCTCTACTTGTACTTGGTATGAATTTACAAAAGAAATATTTGAAATAGCTAATATCAATACAAATGTAA
>JAISIT010000266.1 GCA_031261915.1 Candidatus Methanoflexus mossambicus | reverse complement strand
CTGTATTTATTAATAATTATGCAACTAGTAATGGTGGTGTTATCTGGTCTAGTATGCCTATGAATATTACTAATTCTACTTTTGTTTCTAATTTTGCAAGTAATGGTGGTGTTATTTATGGTGATGGGGAATTTAGTAATTTGAGTATTAGTGGATCCGTGTTTAATAATAATTCTGCAATTAATGGTGGAGCTATTTTTAATGATGGTAATTATTTTAATGTGAGTTCCTCTTTATTTGAGTTTAATCATGCTACTCATGGTGGAGGAGTTTATACTTCTAATAATGGGAATATTTCTAACTCTAAATTTTATAATAACTCTCAAGCTATTGCTTTAAATGGTATAAATTATTCTATTAATGCTAATGAGTTTGTGGATAATGGTATTGGTATTCAATTTGTTTTTAATAATTATAATGACTATATTATTCCAATATCTCTTTTGAAAAATAATAATAGTGTTTTTGAAAATAATAACTATGCTTTTGGTATTAGTGGAACTGGTAGTAGTTATGTTCTTGGTGGAAATCTATTTAATGGTAGTAAAATTGGATTTATTGTCTTTGCTGATGGTTCAGGTAATACATTAAAAGATTCTAATATTTTCAATCTTGATAGTGCAGCTATTGTTTTTGATAGATCATCAAATAATGATAAATTACTTAATACCAATTTAACTGGAAATAATATTGCTATTATTGTTATGGGTAGTAATTCACAGATTATTGGAAATAATATTTTAGATAATGATTTAGCTATTAATTTAACCAATGGAGCTGCAAATAGTAAAATTAACTCCAATAGAATTATAAATAATAGCTATTTATTCAATTCAATATCTAATGGTAAAAATAATTATAATATTGTTATAGGAACTGATTCTGGACTTAACAATAATCTTAATAGTAATTGGTGGGGTAAAAATAATCTTGTTGGATTGATTTCTGGTGATAACAATAAATATAATCTCAATGATTATTTTGTATTATTATTTAAATATGGAGATAAGAATAATTTTGTAACTTATGTTAATACTACGGATAAAATCACATTAGATAATCAAGTTATATCTCTATATCTTGCTTTAAATACCTCTTCTTCAAATAATATTATTACTACAGGTATAAATTCTCTTCCAAGATTTACAATTAATTTAGTTCTAAGTAATAATAGTAAATATTCATACAACTCTCATAATTTACCATATACATCTTCTTTAAAAATAAATAAAGGTTCTGAATTCTGGATTAAATCCCTAAGTGATAATGAAGATATTACACTTAAATTAAGACATATTAATTTTAACAATGGAATATATGTTAATTCATCATGGAATTCTTACAATGGAGATGGAAATTCATGGAATAGTCCATTTAAAAACATTAGTGCTGCTCTTAATGCCATAATAGCTAATGGATTAAATAGCTATAATACTAATAAGTTTATTATACATATTGCAGGTAATAATGGTGGAGCTATTGAATACACAGGAAAAAGTAATATTGGAATAGAATTAAATAATGCTTTCAATAATCTAACCTTACAAGGTGAATTTGGAAATGCTATTTTCAATGCTAAAAATACTCCGAATACATCTATATTTGTTATAAGTGGAAATAATATCACACTTAAAAATCTCACATTCCTTAATGGAAATAGTAATGATGGTGGAGCTATTACTAATTCTGGAGATAATCTAAATATTATAGATTCTAAATTTGTGAATAATTCTGCAGATAATGATGGTGGAGCTATTACTAATTCTGGAGATAATCTAAATATTAAAAACTCTAGTTTTAGCAATAATTCTGCTGATAACGATGGTGGAGCTATTCATAGTTCTGTTCCTGTGAACATTGATGATTCTGAGTTTATTGATAATTCGGCTAAGAAAAATGAAGATATTTCTGTTCCTGATGTTCCTGATACTCCTAATAGTAATGGTTCTGATAGTGGTAATGGTTCTGGTAATGGTTCTGATGTTCCTGATAGCCCTAATACTCCTGTAAATCCTAATACTCCTAATACTCCTAAATTACCAGATCTTAAAATTTATAAAGTTCAAAAAAGTGGTAATTATTGTATAGTTTATATTAAAAATTATGGTAAAGCAACAGCTAAATCTTCTTATTTAACTGCTTCTGCAAAAGGAGTAACTTATAGGTTTAGTGTAAAGTCTATTAAATCAGGTAAAACAACATCTGTTAAATTCCTCATTCCTAAGAAATACAGAGCTATTTATAATACTATTGATAAAACATTTAAAATAGATAGCACTAATCGTGTAAAAGAAAGCAATGAAAAGAATAATGTAATGATTGTTCGTGCTAATAAACCAGATCTTAAAATTTATAAAGTTCAAAAAAGTGGTAGTAATAGATATATTTATATTAAAAACTATGGAAATATTCCATCTAAAGCTTGTTACTTAAGTGTTTCTGCAGCTGGAAAAAGCGTAAGTCTTAAAGTTAAAGCTATTAGTGCAGGTAAATCTATTAGTGTTAAACTTACCATTCCAAATAAATATAGAAAATATCTAAATGTTTATAAAACATTTAAAGTGGATAGTGGGAATACTGTAAAAGAAAGTAATGAAAAAAATAATTCATTTAGATCTAAATAATTCTTTGAGATTTAGATAATTTTTTTTAAATATTGGAATATATTTTAATGGAAATAGCGCTATTATAATAAAGTTAAATCTATCACTCGTATTATTAGAATTCGTTAATTTAATGGTGTAAAATTAAAACATTTTTTTATTTTTTATTTTTTATTTTTTTTTAAAATTATTTATTTAAAAGTTTAGTATTTTAGCTATTTTTTTTGATCAAACTTTTTCTAAAAGTTTGTTTTCTTTATTTAACTATTAATAATTGAGTTAATTATTGATATATTATTATATCTTAAAATTTAATTTGTTTAATTTATTAATAAAATGAATATTACTTAAGTAAGTTTGATGTTAATAGTGCAAAAATTATTTATAAAATGAATACTAAATATAAAATACATTTATTTTAAATTTTTTGTTCCAAAACTACATTTTGGTAAATTTTGATTTAATTTATTGCCAATAGGAATTTATGTGACAACTATTTTTATTTTTATTTTATTTTTATTTTATTTTTATTTTTATTTTTTTATTAATTCTCCACAATTATATGATTTAATTAAAAAAAAGGATGAATTAAATAGTTAAAACATGACAATTAAAGAAAAAAGTCTTGAAAAATTGATTAACAATCCAGAAAGTATTGATATGGATAAAATAGCTGAAAATCCACAAATAGCTAATGATGAAGAGATTTATTTAATTTTAAACACATCTTTAATGATACTTTTAGATCAACATATTAATCTATCATTTTTTTCCAAATTAAAATATAAACTGGTAAAAAATGAAATTAAACAATCTGCAAGAATTATATTTAAAGAAATTTTAAATGAACTCATCCGTCGTGATGATATTAGAATCACACCGATTCTTCCTCTTGATAATGAATCAAATGAATTAGATCTACCTATTTCTCAAAATAGTGGAATTATGTATCAAGGTGAAATTGATACCTCAAAACTTAAATCAACAGATATTGGAGCATTTAATAATAGCCATAAGGATATTACTAATATTAGTGATAATGATTTTAATAATAATTCTTCTGAAATTGATTCTTCTGGAATTGATTCTTCTGAGATTAATTTCGATGAATCAGAACCAGAAGTTGTTGAAATTGATTTAAATAATTTAAATAAACTTGATGATGAAACTAAATCTCATATGGATATTATTTTTAATAATTCTGCTCTTGAGATGACATTATTATTTTTTGATCAAGAACAATATGAAATGGCTCATTTTTTCATTAATCTTTATTTAAAAAATAGAATTACTGAAAATTAGAATTAATTAATTATTTTAATATTTTAGTATTTTAATATTTTAGTATTTTAATTGTTAAATACTTAAATATTCTTGTTTTAAATGTTTAATATCTATTTTACTGTTGAAAATAGTTTTAAATTCATTATTTTTCTTTTTTGAAGCTATTTTATATCTTATTTTTTCATTATATTCTTTTTTTAAAATATTTAAATTGTTTTCTCTAATTTTATTTTCTACTGTTTTTATATCATTATAGTCAAAAATAACTTCATATATTTCATATAATTCCAATTCAATAATTTTTGAAATATTTAATGTTTCTTGCACTGCTTTACTGTAAGCTCGAACTAAACCTCCAGCTCCAAGTTTAACTCCTCCAAAATACCGTGTTACAATAGCTAAGATATTATTTAAATCGTTTTTTTTAAGAACATTTAACATGGGTCTTCCTGCTGTTCCTCCAGGTTCTCCGTCATCGTCTGATCCTTCTCCATTAGTTATAATGTATGCTGTGCAGTTATGTGTAGCATCTTTATATTTATCTGAAGTTTCTTTTATTGTTTTTTTTATTTTTTCTGCATTTTTCACTGGAAACAAATGACAAATAAATCGTGATTTTTTAATAACTATTTCTTTTTTTGTTATTTCACTAATTGATTTCATATTAATCTATTTTTTTTTTTATTTTTTTTATTTAGTAATTTATTTTTCATATTTAACAAATCATTTTTTTCATTCAAAAAATTTAAATATTTAAAGTTAGATAATATAATTAAGTTATTAATTAAATTATTAATTAAATTATTAATTAAGTTATTGATTAATTTATTTAATGCAGTTGTAGTAATTATTTTGTTTATATTATATATCTTATTTATTTTATAATATCATTTACAAGTTTTATTTTATTCTAAATTTATTTTATATATTTCTATTTTTTTTATGGGAAATCATGGACAAAGAAAAATTAGCACAAATCGGAGTTATATTTATTATATCTATTTTTGCATTTGCATTTAGTAATATTGTTGCATTTTCTACTGGGGATTTATCATTTTTAATTCCAGAATATGATAATAATACAAATAATATTAATAGCACAATATTTGATAATTTAAATGATAATATTGATGGAAACAATAAACAAATAAATAATTCTAAAGTCACATCAGAATCAAATTCCAATAATGTGGATAATAATACTGATTCTAATAATGCAAACAACCAGGGTTCTGATTCTAATTCCAATTATAATAATGATAAAAATAATAATCAAAAAGATAATACTCAAGATAATAATAACCAAGAAATTAGTGAAAAATCAAATAATTAATGATTTATATCTAATTTTATCATATTTTCTTTTAGAATCATAATTTAAAATTTATTTAAAATTTATTTAAAATTATTTCATGTTATTCATGCTTAGTTTATGCTTAGTTTGTACTTAGTTTATACTTAGTTTATGTCTAAAAATTTTTCTATATCTAATAAAACTGAGTTAACTCCTATACTTAGAAGTTCTTCACCGTATTTTTCATCGATATAAACACCTTCAATTTCTATTTCTTTTGCTCCTTTTTCAATATTTGGATCATTTATCCGAGCTTTATCAAATTCAAATAATCCAATTTCACCATATAACTTAACATTTCCTTGATTTTTTGTTTCTTCTTCATTAACAATTCCTAAAACTTTTCCCATTGAAAGTTCTCCAGATCCACCATGAGGGCCTTCAATTTCTATAATTTTATTGTTTAATTGTATTAAAAGATTAGTTTCATTTTCAATTTTATCTAAGTGCAATGCTAAGTCTAAATTTCCTCCATGAGCATTAACAATAACTACTTTTTCTATAAATAAGAATTTTTGGGCTTGTTTTAATATATTTATAATGTTTTTAATTAGTTCGTTTAATGAATTATGTATTCCATGATTTATTTCATCTATTTCATAAGCAGGATAAATTACTCCTAAAAATTTAGCTCCACTTTTTAAACTGGCCTCTAAAGCTATTTTACTTGCGATTTTCGCATCTGTATCTATTGGAAGTGCTGGGCCATGATTTTCCAGATGAGATCCTAATGCAATAACTCCAATTTTGTGAACATTAGGATCTTTTATATTACCTGCATTATATCTTAATTCAATCATTTTTAACCATTTTTAACCAATTTTTAATATTTTTAATATTTTTATAACTATTTTTTCATTACCTAACGAAGTTAAGTTTAAAAATCGAAGATTTTCTTTATTTTTTTGTTAAATCATTTATTTTAAATCATTTATTTTAAATCATTTATTTTAAATCATTTATTTTAAATCATTTATTTTAAATCATTTATTTTAAATCATTTTTATTTTTTTATTTTT
>JAISIT010000262.1 GCA_031261915.1 Candidatus Methanoflexus mossambicus | reverse complement strand
ATCAGCTCTTTTAACAAGATCGATTGTTTCTTTAGGAAGAGCTTCACCAGTTTTCTCTTTGCATTCATCTCCAGCTTCTCCAAATTCATATTCTAAATCTATATCTAATGCATCTAATACATGAAGTGTAGCTTCCATTACTTCTTTTCCAATTCCATCTCCAGGGATAATAGCTATTTTGTACATCTGATTCCTCTTATAAATTATAATTAAATTTAAATAAATTAAACAATTTCATAATTATAGGTTTTTCATGTTTTTAGTAATTATATGAATTTTCTTAATAAAAATATTTTTCATAATTCACAATGATCTTTTTTTCATAATGATATTAAAAAGTTAGGTTTTTATTATAGGGTGTTGAATAATTAATTATTTTTGTGGAGCTATGATTTCTTATTTTTTTGTGTTTTTAATCTTAAAGATAGTTATTTTATAAAATTATAAATTATTAATGTTCATTATTTAATTTTAATGAGTTATTTCACTTTAAAACTTAAATAATTCTATTTCCAATATAATATTGGCGAAAAAAATCAAAATACAATTAGTTTATGATGAAAATAACCCTAAATATAGATTGTTAGACACTATTAATTTAATTTAAACATTAATAACTTATATTAAGTAGTAATACATAATATGAATATTATAGATTATATTCATGTATTTATCTATCTTGTTTTCATACTTTAAAATTAGTAATGAAGTAGGATTGATAATGTTTTATAAAAAATACATTTAAAAAGATAATTTACTTTTAAATCAAGGAATTTAAAAAATTTTAAGTATTTTTTTAAAAATTAATTAAGTATGAAAAATATATGTATATGATTTGTTTAAAAGTCATAAAATTGTACTTTTAATGATATATGATAATATTTTAAATTTATTTATATTTTGTTAAGTTTGTAGATTGAATAAATTTAAAAGTTATCTTAAATGGAGGTATTTTATTTCATTCGTTACAAATAATCATAAATTTAAAAATGTTAGATTAAATAATTATGATAATTATAGAGGATTTTCAATACTTTTAGTTGTTTTTTTACATTTAATATCATTTTATACAGGGGAATTTTCATTCTATGATGATTTATATAAATTTCTATATACATTTTTAATGCCATCGTTCTTTTTTATTTCAGGTTATTTTTCAAAAGTAGATACTGATATTATAAAATCTTTTAAAAGACTTTTAATCCCATTCATTATTTTTTCAATTATTTATGCAACAGAATTGTTCTTATTTTTTGGAAAACCTATTAATTTTTCAATGTTTTTCATTGTTAAAGGTTATTTATGGTTTTTAATGTCATTATTTTTAATGAAGTTAATTCTCCCAATTTTAGATAGGATAAAACATGTTTTTTATTTATCTTTAATTATTGCTCTTTTAGTTGGTTTTACTAGTACATATGTTCTAAGCATACCTAAAATGTTATGTTTTTTACCATTTTTTATATTAGGTTATAATTATAAAATTTATTTGAAAAATTTAAATAGTTTTATTGAGAAATTGAATTTATTTAAAATTAAAAAATTATTTAACAATCCTATATTTTGTTTCATTCTTCTAATAATCGCATTTATCTTGGCTTGGTTATTAGCTTCAAATATTCCAAAAAGTGCTTATTTGATGAGTGTTACATATAATTCACTTGGAGTCGGACATGTTCACTTACCTATTCCAGAAATATTAATTAAAATATTAAGTAGATTATCTATATTAATCTTAGGAGTGATAATAGTTATTTTAATAAATCATTTAATGCCTAAAAATAAGACATTTTTAACAATATTTGGAATTAATTCATTGGCAGTTTATCTTTTACACATGCCATTTATACGTTTAATTTTAAAAATAGATAATATAGGAATATTCCATTTTTTAAAGACAAATCTTATTTTTTCACTAATATTTCTCATTATTATATCTATCATTTTAACATATATTCTATCAAGAAATATAGTTACAAAATTTGTAAATAAATTAAACGATTTCATAGCAGATTTATTATTAAAATAATACTCATGTACTCCGAAATGTTGCAAATATTCATCCTATTATCTATATATATAATATATTTAATAAAATATATGGAAACTATATATAATAATCCTGATAAAATGATTATGAATGAAGACGATGCTATGAAAATAATGTTATATTAATATATATTCAATTATAAAAGAAAATACTGTAGATAAAATATTTCAAAATGTATTAAATTTTGAAATATTTTAAGTGCATGAGCGTAATTTAAATTAAGAAAAATTTTTTATTAATAAAAATTAAAATTATGTAATATATTGGCAAATTGAATTAGATATATTTATAATTAATTAAAGTGATAATTATGTCCAAAATTTTAATACACTCAACACCATCCCCTTTAGATCAATATAGTGCAGATGAAATTTGGCGGTTAAATGCGATACATAATAATTTTGGAAACTTTGCATTTCCATTTAGTTTAACTCGTAATTTAACTACTGAAAATACAGAAGTGGTTTCTGATTGGTATGGTAAAAGGTTGCCAAGTCCAGATATTATTAATTCAGAGTTTGAATCCTTTATTTTACCGATGGCGAATGATTTTGGTCATCATTTTATTCACGAAATGAAAAAATTAACGGATCTGATTAATAAATTAACGATTCCTGTAGTGGTAGTAGGTATTGGGGGAGCTTTTGTTGATGATAATCCTAATTTTTCTAAACCACGACCATATGATGAAGTATCTAAAAATTTTATCAAAGCTATTTTAAATCATTCTAATATTGTTGGAGTTAGAGGTAAAATAACTGGTAAATATTTAGAATCATTAGGGTTTGAAGAAAATGAAGATTTCCAAGTTATTGGCGATCCTACATTATATAATATTGGAAGAAAACTTAAAATAAGAGATCTTAATTTAGATAAATCTTCAAATATAGCATTTAATATGACTCCAGGAGCTCCTGAAGGAGCATTAAGATTTTTAAATGATTTGCCTAAATATTTTGAAAAAATTAATTATATTCCTCAAGATTTAGCGGAATTTTCAAAATTATATGCTGGAATGATGAGTATTTCAGGTAAAACATTAAGAGATGAGGTAGATTATTTTCCAAATAATTGGGATGATATTGTTTATAAAGAAGGGAAAATTAAATTATTTTTAAATGCACCATCATGGATTGATTTTATGAAAGATGTTGATTTTTCAATAGGAACTCGTATTCATGGAAATATAATCCCAACACTTGCAGGTGTGCCTTCATTAACATTTTATTATGGTGCAAGACTTAAAGAGTTGGTTGAATTCCATAATCTTCCAGGTATTGATGCGAGATTAGTTGAAAATGATATGAATCTTGAAGAATTAATTAAGAAATTTAATTTTCATTCTCCTGAAAAACAACATGTAAAGAACTTTGATAATTATATTAATTTTTTAGAAACTAATGAAATTAAACATTTATATTTAGAAAATGGAAATAATGCTGAATTACCTTTTGATAAACAATTAAAAGAAAAAGAAATATTATCTCCTTTAACTCCTATTAATCAAATTGAAAATATTGAAGAAATTCGTTATAGAATGAAAATAGGATATAATATTTCACAAAGAGCACTTATTAATGAGAAGAAACGATTAATTAATAATAAAAATAGAATTAAAAAATTAGAAAGAAAAGTTAAAGTTCTTAAAAAACAAAATAAGGGATTAAAAAAACAAAATCAAATTTCAAATAAATATTCAATGAAAAACATGTTAAGTAAGATTAAATCAAGATTTTTATAACTTAATTAAATGATTTGAAATGGGAGAATGTAATATGGAAGATAAAATAGTTAAAATTAATCAAACTAATAATCAACCTAATAGTCAACCTAATAGTCAACCTAATAATCAATCTAAGAATCAACTTAATAATCAACCTAATAAACGACAGATTTTAATTTTAACTGGAGAAATAGCTGAAGTTTATGGAGGGCTGACTAAATCATTAATTGCAAAAGCAAAGTGGTTTGCATTATTAAAAAATTGGAGAAGCAAGATTTTAACATTTAATTTCAATGCTAATTATGATATACTTATTGAAAATTTATACTTAGATGAAAAAATTACAGAATTAACAGAAGTTATAAATATTAATATGTATTTTCGTGAATTATATAATATTGAAGAAAATCCTATAACTTCAGATATTATTATAAAAAATTTTAATGAAATTAAAAAGGATAACTATGTTAATGAAGAAGGCATGAAGATTATCCGTAATTATAATCGTTATGGTATTAGCCATGATAATTTATTAACTTCGGATAATAAAATTATTAAACGATTTTATTATAATAGGCATGGAGAACTATTTAAAATTAATTATTTTGATAATAATCGACATATAAAACTTGAAGAATTTTTTAACCATTCTGGAAATATTTATCAAAAAAAATATCTTCAATGGAACACTGAACTTAAAAAGCATGATTTAATAAAGGTTGATTTAATTAATAATAACAACTTAATTAAGTCATTTTCAAATTATGATGATTATAGGGGTTATTTTGTTAATTTAATTGTTGAAGATAAACCAAGCTTTGCAATGGCTGAGGCTAGATCCATGGATTCAGTACTTTTAAACTTAAACAATCATTTAGTCAAATCTATTTTCATGGTTCATAATCCACATATACGTCCAGGAACTACAATTATCCGAGCAGGCAATCGTTTTGTATTAGAAAATAATCATTTAAATGATATTGATGCATATTTACTTTTAACTGAAAGACAAAAAAATGACATAATATCCCGATTTGGATATCGTAATAATTATTTTGTTATTAATCATTCTATTGAGCCTAAAAAGATAATGTACAAGAAGAATAAAACTATTGTGATGTTAACACGCCTTCATTATCAAAAAAGATTAGAGGATGTAATTAAGATAATGAAAATTGTACATACTAAACGCCCAGCATTAACTTTGGATATTTATGGAAGTGGGGGTAAAAAGGAATATTTATCTAATTTAATTAAAGAATCAAATTTAGAAAACACAGTCTTTTTGAAAGGACATACATCTGAAGTGGAAAAAGTTATTCAAAGTGCTATGTTTTCTTTAATTACTTCAAGATATGAAGGTTTTCCTTTAGCAGTTCAGGAGAGTTTAGCTAATGGGACACCTGTTATATCATATGATATTAAATATGGTCCTGCTGATATGATTAAAGATGGAGTA
Organism: Candidatus Methanoflexus mossambicus; assembly: GCA_031261915.1. GTDB lineage: Archaea > Methanobacteriota > Methanobacteria > Methanobacteriales > Methanobacteriaceae > Methanoflexus > Methanoflexus mossambicus. The sequence continues at coordinate 1,325 of JAISIT010000262.1, read as the reverse complement.
AATGGATATTTAATTAAAGAAAGAGATTTTAAGTCTTTTGCAAAAAAAATCATTGAATTATCTGATGATGAAGAAAAACAAAAGGAAATGTCTTTAAATGCATTTAAAATGGCAAAAATTTATTCACCAAACACTTTTGTTAATAAATGGCAAAATCTTTTTGAAACAATCAATGGTAATGTGGAAGGAGATTTGATTGAAGATATAAAAATTGATTTAGAATATTATAAAATATCAAAAATAGGAATTACACTTATTTTGAACTTTAATATTAAAGGTAAAATTAGAAATAATGAAACACCAAATGTTTATTTAAAATTAATTAATCATGATTCATACAAAAAAAATCCTGAAAATTATTGTTCATATGATATAAAATTAGATAATAATGATTTTCATAACAATTCAGTCTTTTCAGTAACTTTATTGAATAAAGAATTAAAAAAATTTAATCAAGGAAATTATGAAACATACTTTGTATTTAGTTTAGGTAAATTTTATTGTATGAATGAAATTAAATTAAATTCAAAAGATATAATTAATAAAAAAGTAATTAAGATTTATAGATTAACTAAAATTACAACTTATACAAATAGCATTAATCAAATAAGTTTTCATATTGCTTCATTACATGCACATCTTTTTAACAAAGTTATAAAAAGATTTTCTAAAAAGAAGATTAAGAGGATTTATAAAAAAATGAGATCAATTATTAATTAAATTCTTGTAATTTTTAATATTTATAATCCTTAATAGGATTATTTTTCTAATACTTGATATAAATTAACTACATTTCAAAATCATGTATTTGCTCATAAATATTGGTTATTGTAATTCTTCTTCAAAGGTAAAATTTACATTTAATGGAATTGATATTTCTAACATGTGGGTGTATCTCTTATGTCTTTACAACTAAAAGATGTGTTATCCCACATAAATATAATTTTTTAACCAACCTTGAAGCACGACCAATAACTTAGTCGTTTATTATATTTGTTTTATCTTACATCCTACTTCTTTTTCTTTGAAAGCTATCGCAAGGAGAGTTATATTTTTATCTTGATATGGTTGATAATATTCCTTTTTTTCTATTTGTTCCATTGTCTCGTTAAGTAACTTATCAACACTCTCTTTTTTGCCGTATTTTATCTCTATGACTACTACTTCATCTTTTTGTTTGAGAACTGCATCTATTCTGCCTTTAAATGTTTGAATTTCTCCTTGTATGTCGAAACCCATTAGTTTCATCCATGAAAGGAAAAGTATATGATAATATGCCTCATTTTTATCTTCTATCTTCTGATGTAATATATATGGAATGTTAG
>JAISIT010000215.1 GCA_031261915.1 Candidatus Methanoflexus mossambicus | reverse complement strand
TATTATTTTTTATTTTATTATTTTTTATTTTATTATTTTTTATTTTATTATTTTTTATTTTATTATTTTTTATTTTATTATTTTTTATTTTATTATTTTTTATTTTATTATTTTTTATATTTTTAAATAGCTATTTTTGTTTTGTTTTGATATTATGAGAATTGTTTTATGTGTAACTGGAAGTATTGCAGCAACTGAAACTATTAAATTAGCAAGAGCTTTTAGACGTTTAGGAGTAGATGTAAAAGCATTTATTAGTGAAGATGCTTGTAAAATAATTCATCCTAATGCATTAGAGTTTGCAACAGGAAATAGTGTTGTTAAAAACTTAACTGGGGGAATTGAACATGTAAAACTCTCTCAAGAAGATTTAATTTTAGTTGCACCAGCCACTGCAAATGTTATTAGTAAATTTGCATATAAAATAGCTGATAATCCTATAAATACACTATTAATAACTGCTTATGGACATAATACTCCAATATTGTTTGTTCCTTCAATGCATGATTCAATGTATACTTCTATTGAAGAAAACATTGAAAAACTTAAAAAAGAAGGTATTAATTTTTTAAACCCTAAAAAAGAGGAAGGAAAAGCTAAATTCCCTGATAGTGAAAATATTATTTTAGAATCTTTAAGAATAGCTAATATGAGTAATAATAAAGATAAACTCAATAATGATAATAAAAATAATGATAATAAAAATAATGATAATAAAAATAATGATAATAAAAATAATAAAAATAATGATATAAATAATAAAGCAGATTTTAAGGATAAAAATGTTTTAATAACTCTTGGTGGAACTTATGAATCTATTGATCCTATTAGAGGAATTGTTAATAAATCTTCAGGTAAAATGGGACTTGAAATAGCTAAAAATGCTTATATTCGTGGAGCAAACATTACAATTATAGCTGCAAATCATAGTGTTAAAATTCCTTCAATATTTAATGTTATTAAAGCAGAAACAACTGAAGAAATGAATAATGTAACAGAAAAATTAGTTAAAGCTTTTGATATTTTCATTGCAACAGCAGCTATTTCTGATTTTTCACCTATAAACTCTAAAGAGCATAAAATATCTTCTTCAATAAATTTATCTTTGGAATTTAAAAAAACAGAGAAAATCATTAAAAAAATAAAAAAAATAGCTCCAAATATTATTTTAATTGGTTTTAAAGCAGAATACGATGTTAGTGAGGATGAAATAATTGAATGTGCTAAAAAACAGATGATTAATGCTGGAACTGATTTAGTTGTTGCAAATGATTTAAGTATAAATGGATCTGGCTTTGGTTCTGATAAAAGTGAAGTAATATTTGTAAATAACTCAATTGAAAAGGTTTCTTTAACTAATAAATCTAAAATTGCAGAGTTAGTTTTAAATAAAGTGCATAAATTACTTTAAATAAAGATTAAACTATAAAATAGATGCACATATATAATATTACACTAAAATATTTTTTTAACTACAAAACAAACATGATCCTTTTCATAGGGTTCAAGTTTTACTTTTTCTATAATTTTAAATCCTTTTTCTTTTAGTTTTTTTTCTTCTTCTTTAAATATTTTTTGAGGTTTTTTAGTAACATCAATACTTCTTGCCTTTAACATTAAAATAGCTATTCCATTGTCTTTTAAAAAAAGATTAATATTATTAATAAATAATTCTGTCTGATTTGGTTGAGCTACATCACAATATAAAATATCTACTTTTTGAAGAAGGTTTAAATAACTTTTTGGTTTTGTAGCATCTCCTAATATCGGCGCTATATTCGTTCTAAGCTTACTTAAATTAACAAGCTTTTTTGCAACATTTGGAGAAAATTCAACAGCATAAACAATACCTTTTATTATAATATCAGAAATATGGGAGACTGTTGTTCCTGTTGATGCTCCAAGATATAATATTTTAGAATTTTCTTCAATTTCAACACTTTTTAATCCATTTAAAATAGCTGCAGCAAGTTTTGACCTTCGAGGATTCCAAAATCTATATTCTATTTTTTTATTTATATTTTCATTTATATTTTCATTTATATTTTCATTATTTTCATTATTATTTTCTTTATCACTGTTATTTTGAGTAAATAGTTCTTCACCATATACTTTTACACCAGGAATAAGATTAACTGTAGCTATTTTATCTTTTTTAATATAAATATTCATAAATATCACACACTATTAATTAAATTCAATAATCAAGGTTTTTCATAAAGTTTTTACCTTTAATTTTATTTCTTTTAGCTTTTTTCCCTTTTGATGTAAATTTTCTATTAAGATTTTTTTCATATTTATTTTTGTCTTTATTTTTACTTTTATTTTTGCTTTTAGTTTTAGTATTTCTTTTATTTTCAGATTGTCCTGATTTTTTATTTTCTCTTTGTTGTTTAGTAGGTGGAAATGGATTATTTTTATTTATTTCTTTAACTTTTTCAAGGAAACTTAGTTTTATATTTTCATCAAAATCTCCAGAGAAAAAATCTTTTCTAATAGCTAATGAGATTTTTAAAGCAAGGGTTCTTGCTATTTTACCACGATTCCACCATTTAGCACCTCTAATTTCTGGATGTTGATAAATAAGACCATGTTTAGGTGGATTTTCACCAGTTTTTAAATGTCTAAATAATGCCTTCTCAGCACCTAATACTTGAACAGTTCCAGAGGATAAAAGTGCTAATTGTTTTATACTTCCAATATGGGCAATTAATTTAGCACCTAAAGATGAACCCACTAAATCTTTAAGATTTGGAGCTATTTTATCCATTTTCATGTCAATATACTCTTCTATTTCTTTTCTTGATATCTGAAGAGATTTTATAGAATTTGCAAAGTTTTTAAGAATTTCAATATCTTCTTTTTCTAAATCAGCCCCAACACTAAATGAAATATCTAAATTCAAATCTATATTTAAATCTATATTTAAATCTAAATTATTTTCTTCTGAATTATGATTTAAAATATCTTCTTTATTGTTAATAGTTGAAATTAAGTTAATATAGCTATTGTTATTATGAATTTCATCAATTTCAGGAAAATAAATAGAATACCATTCTCTAATTCTCTCAACTAATTTACTAATAGATTCATCTATTTCATCAATTGAATTTATAGATTGAATTAAAAGTTTATCTTCAGATTTATTAGCTTCTTTCATTTTTAAATTAGTTAATTTTTGATAATTAGTTGAAATTATTGAATTTAATTCTTCTTTTTTACAAAAATCTATTTCTTCAACAATATTTTCTAAATTAGAACGAAGATATTCTCCAGCTATATTTTCATTCACTACTTTTATTTTATCAAAGCAATTAAATCGGTTATAATCAGATAATTTTTTATTTGTTTCAACATTAATTTCATTTACTTCATTTAGTTTCTCAATATCATTTAGTTCATCAATATTACCTATTTTTTCTTCTATTTTATTAATTATTTCAATTTCTTCTTCAACAAATTTTTTATTATCTATATCAAATAATTTAGATGAAATATCTTCTTTTTCATATGTTTTTGTTTCAATAATTTTTAAATTTTCATCAATAGCTATAAAACCAAAAATAGAGTTTGTTATATATATTTTTTGCTTATTTTCTTCCATATTTTAATATTGTATAACATTTATTATAAATTTTTGCTAATTTTTATAATTTTATTAATTTTATTTATTTAAATAATGTATAAAAATAATTTTTACAAAATAATATTGAATTTTTTTAATTTAAATAAAACTATTTGAATTGTTATAAAAATTTATTTATAGATTAAAAAATATAAAAAATATATTAATTAATAATTTATTTAGATAAAATAATTTGATAATATAAATTATATATTAATATAAATAATTTAAAATAATTTAAAATAATCATAATAATCATAAAATAATCATATCTATGACTATAATTAATTATAAATAATTATATAACAACATTAAATTAAAATTAAAATTAAAATAAAGATAGGAATAATATGTTAAATACAAAATTATGTGGAGTTGAGCTTGAAAATCCATTATTGTTGGCTGCAGGTGTTATGGGAAGTAATGCATCTTCAATGAATTGGATTTTAGAAAATGGAGCTGGAGGAGTTGTTACAAAGTCATTTTCTATTGAACCAAACAAAGGATATAAAAATCCTACAACAGTAGAAGTTACAGGCGGAATTATAAATGCAATAGGTCTTTCAAGTCATGGAATAAAAGCATTTAAGGAGGAATTAGAAAAAATTAATATTACTAATGGTAAAATAGCTATTGCTTCTATTTATGGGTCTAATGAAGAGGATTTTTCTTATATTGCTGATGAGATAAATGATTTAGTTGACATGATTGAGTTAAATGTTTCTTGTCCCCATGCAATGAGTGGTTGTGGGGCAGCTATTGGTCAAAATCCAGATTTAGTTAGAAACATAGTTAAATCAGTGAAAAAAACAGTTAAAAATTCTGTAGATATTCCAATAATAGCTAAATTAACTCCAAATGTTACAGATATTAAAGAAATAGCTATTTCAGCATCTAAAGCTGGGGCAGATGCTCTTAGTTTAATTAACTCTCTCGGGCCTGGAATGAAGATAAATATTGACTCAGCTAATCCTATTCTTTCAAATAAATTTGGAGGAATGTCTGGACCTGCAATAAAACCAATAGCTATTCGATGTGTCTATGATGTTTACTCTGTTGTGGATATTCCTATAATTGGTGTTGGAGGAATTAGAGATTATAGAGATGTTGTTGAATTTCTTTATGCAGGAGCAAATGCAGTTCAAATTGGAACATCTATTATGTATGAAGGACCTGGAATTTTTTCTGATATTTCAAAAGGTTTAGAACAGTTTATGAAAGATAAAGGATTTAATTCAATAGATGAAATGGTTGGTTTAGCTCATAAAGATATAAATAATATAAATGAAGATTCAGATGAAGATTTAGAGGAAAATTTAGATAAAGATTCAGATTATATTTGTAAGTTAGAAGGTGATTGTAAATGTTAAATTCTAAAAATAGCTATAAAATACTAAAAATAAAAAAAATAATTCCTCAAACACCATCTATTAAAACTTTTGTATTTGATTGGGACATGAAAAAATTTGAAATTCCATATCCTGGTCAATTTTTAATGGTTTGGAATTTTAATGGTATTGGAGATGAAAATGATGAAAAACCAATGTCTATTTCTAAAATTGATAGAGATAATAATGAAATAGCTATTACTGTAAAAAATATTGGTCCATTTACCTCAGGAATTCATAAATTATTCGTTGGTGATAAATTAGGGCTTCGTGGTCCTTATGGCAATGGTTTTTCAATTGAAGGAGACAAGATTTTAGCTATTGGTGGTGGAGTGGGAATGGCACCTATTTCTGCCTTTGTTAAAGATGCAATTGAAAATGGAAAGGATGTTGATGTAATTTCAGCTTCTCAAACTAAAGAAGAGCTATTGTTTTATCAAAATAATGATTTTTTATTTGTTGAAGATGCTAATTTCCCTGAAAAGGACAATATAGAAAATTTAAATATTTACACTTGCACCGATGATGGAACTTGTGGTTTTAAAGGATTTGCAACCCATAGAGCATTAGATCTTTTAAATGATAAAACTAAAGAGAAAAAATATGATAGTGTGGTTGTTTGTGGGCCTGAAATAATGATGAAAGCTATTTATGATATTTTTGAAGATGAAAATATTCCAGGTCAGTATTCTTTTGAAAGATACATGAAATGTGCTATGGGAATTTGTGGACAATGCTGCACAGACAATACTGGTTGGAGAGTATGTGTTGAAGGTCCAGTTTTTAATAATAAACAAATAAAACAGATTTTTGAATTTGGAAAATACCGCCGTGATGCTTCTGGAATAAAACATTATTATTAAATTATTCAATTTTAAAATATTAATTTTATTCATTATTAAAATAAATAATATAGATTTAAAAGAGGTAAATAAATCAAAATTTTATTATATCTTATTTTTTAATACTAAATATAAAACTTTAAATATCTTATTAAAAAATATAGTATTATGAATACTTATTTAAAGTTTATTAGTGATGATGATTTTGAAGAATGTGTTGAACATGTTTTAAATGGTTATCCTATAAAAAGAAAAAAACAAGAAAAATCAAGACAACAAAATGTTGTTGAAATGTTAAAAAAAGATAAAAATACTATCGACGAATTTAAATTATTGTTTGACATGTTTGGAGATAAATATTCTTTGAATGAATGGAAAAATGCTGAAATTATAAGACAAACAGATAAAACAATAAATAATTATGTTGGAGAGTTTCATCAAAAGGTTTTAGGTCATGTTGATGGATGGATTGATTTAGGTATTGGAGACGAATCAAAAGTTGATTTGAAAAAAGAAGATAACACTATTTTCATTGAATTAAAGAATAAATATAATACAACAAATTCTAGCTCATTAGAAAAACTTCGAGATAAATTAGAAAATTTAATTGAAATTTATCCAAATTCAACTGCATATTGGGGTTTCATTATTAGTAAAAATTATAAACCTATTTGTGAGATTTGGACATTTAAAAACAGACCAACAGATGAAAGGATTTTAAAAGCAAGTGGAACAGAAATTTATAAATTAGTCACTGGAGATCCTTGTGGATTAAAAAAGACATTTGAAAGTTTACAAATAGTTTTAAATGAAAAAGTTAAGGACTATAATCTTTCAAATGAAGATAAAAAATATTTACAAGAATTTTCAAACCATGTTTTCTTAGAAAGCAGATAATTTAGCTTGTTTTGATATTGAAACTTTTTCTTTTCCATCTAAAGCTTTAATTAATTGTTTTCCAAGTATTTCACCCAATTTAACTGGAACTGCATTACCAATTTGTTTGTATTGAGAAGATTTTCCACCAATAAATTCCCAATTATCAGGGAATGTTTGAATACGAGCATATTCTCGTATTGTAAATGGACGTGTTTCTTCAGGATGACATCTTTCAGTTTGTTTTTGGGATGGGGAAGTCGTTAAAGTTAAACAAGGTTCAGTCCATGACATTCTACGAGCCATACCTCTTTTTCCTCCTCCAGAATAATAACTTTTACCCATAAATTCTTTTTTTACATCTTCTGGTAAATCTATCCAACAACCTCCAGGAGGAACTAATTCTAAAACTTTTTCTCTTTTTTCGGAATAGTTAATTCCATCAGAGTCTGGTACATCTTTTAATGCATCTTCAATTGTAAAAATTTTTTTATTTGGTTTTGGATATGAAAAATTAATTCCATTAAGTGTTCCGATAAGAACCATTCTTTTTCTTTTTTGTGGAACATTAAAATTAACAGCATTTAAAACTTTATATTGGACATTGTAACCTAAATCGGTTAAAACTTCAAGCATTGTTTCTAATGTTCTTCCGTTATCATGGCGAACTAATCCTTCTACATTCTCAGCCATACATATTTTTGGCTTAATTTCTTTTACAGCTCTTGCAAATTCAAAAAATAGCGTTCCTCTTGTATCTTCAAATCCTAATTTTTTTCCAGCATAACTGAATGCTTGACAGGGAAAACCTCCAGTAACAATATCTGATTTTACTCCTTTAAACTCTATTTCTTTTATGTCTTCATGAATAACATTCCATTCTGGACGGTTATGTTTTAATGTTGCGACACAATCTTTATCAATTTCAACAAGCATTTCATGTTCTAATCCTGCCATTTCAAGACCTAATGCTAATCCACCACCTCCAGCAAATAATTCTACTACTTTTTTTTCCATTTTAATCTTCAATATTTAAATTAATTATCTGTTTATAAAGTATTTATTTATTCAACTATTTAATTTAATATTTATTTTTTTTATTATATATTTTTTTTGATTTTTGAAAGTATAATATTAAAATAGTTTAATAGTTTATTAAAACAATTAAATTACTTTTAAACTTTCTAATATTGATAATATTAAAATAGCTAATCCTAAACCAGCTAAAATTCCTGTTATTAATCTTAAAATATTTGTGCTTTCTCTCCAATTTAAATATTGACTTATTCCATCAATTGCCATTGGAATTAATAATAAAAATCCTATTAATTTACAATTTGATGGTAAATCATAGTTTAATTTTAAATTTAACACTAAAAATATTATTAAAAATAAAAATAATGATAAATAAATCCCTGTGCATCTTGAACATAATGGAAAATAATGATTTTTAATTTTAAATGATCTGTCTTTTCTTTGATGACAGATATATTTCATTATTTTCATTTAATTCACTTATTTTATTTTTATTTTTTATTTCTTATCTTCTTCATTATCCATAACTACTTTGTTTATTTTATTTACTAAAACTTTATCTATATAATGAGCATCCATATCTATTACTTCAAATTTAAGTGTTTTCCAAATGAAATTCTCTCCTTCTTCTGGTATTTTATCTAAAAAGCTTAATATGAATCCTCCAAGTGTTGTAAATTGGTCTTCTTCCTCTTCTGGTAATGGATCTTCTATGTTGAATAGTTCTTTTAGACGATCGATTGGATAGCTACCATCTATTAACCAAGAATCATCAGACCTTTGTCTTGCTTTAGGATCATCAGTTTCATCGATTCCTGGAATATCTCCAACTAAACCTTCTAAAAAGTCGTTTAAAGTGATTAAACCTTCAACACTACCATGTTCATCCACAACTATTGCCATGTGAACATGTTCTTTATTTTCTTTAAATTCATCAAGGACATCAAGGGCATGAAGATTATCTGGAACTATTAATGGTTTTTTAATACATTCTTCAAGTTCATAATCTCCATTTAAAAACATAGAGCTTAAAACATCTTTTGTTTGTATAACTCCTTCAATATTATCAAGATCTCCTTTTGCAACGGGAAATATGGATCTTTCACTTGCAATAATTGTTTTTTTGATTTCATCGATGTCGTCTTCAAGGTCTATCCATATTATATCTGTTCGAGGAGTCATTAAAACATCTACTTTTTGTTCATCTAAACGGAAAACTCTTTTGATAATATCTTCCTCGTCTTTTTCTATTGTTCCGTCTTCAATTCCTTCTTCAATAAGAAGTTTTACTTCCTCTTCTGTTACAATATCTTCGGTTTTATCATTTGCTCCTATTACTTTAAGGACAAAATCAGTGGAAACTCCTAAAATAAACATTAATGGAGATGCAATTTTTGTTATTAGTTCCATTGATTTAGCTATTTTAACTGCAATGTTTTCTGAATTATTTAAACCAACACGTTTTGGAACTAATTCTCCTATAACTAATGTAAAATATGTTGTAATCAAAACTACTATTATCATGGATATTGTATTTGCAGATGAACCTAAAAATGGAGTTAAATATGGTGAAATAACTTCACTAAACGATGCTCCTCCCACAGCACCAACAATGATTCCTACAAGTGTAATTCCTACTTGAACAACGGATAAATACTCATTTGGATTGTCTAATAAGTTAAGGACTGTTTGAGCTCTTTTATCTCCATCTTTAAGCATTTTTTGCAATTTAATCTTTCTCACAGACACAATAGCCATTTCAGCCATAACTAAATATGCACTAAAGATTATTGAAATTATGACAATTATAATTTCTAAATAGATATTCGACGACATTTATTTCCCTTTATATTCATGTTTTATATTTTTATATATTTTATAAATTTAAGTATTTTTTGATTTTTTATAAATATTTTAGATAATATTTTTAGTATTAGTTTTTATAATAGTATTTAACTATTACTTTTAATTTATTTTTAATATTCTTTTAATTTAATAAATAGTTTAATCTTCTAAGGTGAATCCTTTGAATTTTTTAATAGTATCTGCAGTTTTAAATCCTGTATTTCCATAAATTTCTTCTTGCATTTCTTGAACAGCTTTAGACGCTTGATTTGCAGTTTCTAGGGTTTTAAAAATTCTTCTTGACTTTACTTTAATGGTTTTTCCACAAACACATTTTCTTGTAGCCACACCTTCTTTAGCATACAATGCTCTCCCACAATCGCAACGAAATATATAGTAAATATTTTAACCTCCAAACATTTTAGTAGCTAATGGGAAAAATATCCTTGAAGGAAGAATGACTAATGTAGCAACACTTACTCCAAGGTTTGTTCCAATAACTACAAGTAAAATTCTAAAAATATTATTATTCCACAGGTCTTTTAATGTTTTTATATTTGAAATATTGCGTATATCACTTTGTCTAACCTTTCTAAATTTTACCTCAGATAAACCAGAAAACCAACCAGCAGCAAGCAGTGGGTGGATAATTGTAAATGGTGCAACAATAAAAGCTACTATTGCAGATTGAATTTTAGAACCAGAAAGGATAGAACCAATAAATCCACAAATTCCACTAATTAATACAAATTCAATAAGGTTATTTGTTATATTAATGCCGTTAATAAAAGCCAGAAAAAATATCACAACAAAACTTATTGGAATCAAGAGCAATATTATTTTAAGCCAAGGAATTCCTTTTTTCCCAATGTCTGTTAATTTTTCCATTGATGGTAAAGTTTCTGGATTATTTAAATATTTATTTATTCCTGGCTTATGTCCAGCACCAACAACGGCTATTACATGTTCTTCAGGAATATTTAAGATACTATTTGCAAGATATGCATCTCTTTCTTTAACTAATACTTCGTATACCGTAGGAGATATATCTTTAAATTGTTCCATTATCTCATCAATCTTAGCAGAGTTTTTTAACTCTTCAATATTCTCTATTTCGTCATCTCCAGCGAAAAGTGCAAAAATAGAACTAAAAATAAATTTAAGTTTTTCCCATACACTCATTTGATTAAGAGCTCGTTCAAATGTGATATTTATGTCACGATCAATTAAAGCTATTCTTGCATCGACATCTTTAGCTGCATCAATAGCTGCTATCATTTCAGAACCAGGTTTAACATCTAAATCTTCCCCAATTTTATTTTGAAAGTAAGATAAGATGCTTGTTGTTATAAAAACTCCTACTTTTCCATCTTTAATGATTTTTGAAACTTTTATTTCTTCATCTTTAGCTATTCCTTGTTTTTCTTCCATTAAACGTTTATATCTACCAAAATCTAATTCAATAGCTACTACATCTGGATTTTGACTGTAAATTGCATCTTTAACTTCTTCAACACTTTCTTGAGAAACATGAGCAGTTCCAATTATAGTTAATTTCTCTTTATCCATGTTTGTATCTCTGTTAATAATGAAAATATTTAATGTAATTTTTTAAAGGTAATATTTATAAGTTTTTAATATTAATTTTTTAATATTTTTTAATATTTTTATATATTTTTATATATTACTATTTTATAATTATTAATAGTTTTATAAATAATAAATTTTGAAATATTTTAGTTAATTTATGTAATTAAAAGTATTTAAATATTTTCATGAATTTTTTAAATTAAATATTTTCTTATTTCATTATTTTCATATATTCCTATATTTTTAGATATATTTTTTTGAATTGAAAAAAGAATATCTTTTTTATATCCTAAATCCATTAATCTATTCGCTGATTTAGAATTTAAAATAGAATTTTTTAGATTTTCATAATCTTTAGATTTATCTTTAGCTATTTTAGCATATTCATCAATTTCTAAATCTATTTTTTGATTATTAAAATTATATTCTTGGGATACATCTATAATTGAGTTAACAATATCACCACCAACAAGATAATCTTCAATTGCAAATTTTCCCCGAACACCAGCCATAACCACATCAATATGTGAATTAGCAAGATTTAATGCAGCTTTAGCAACACTTGCACTGTTAATTAAAGCACCAATTAATACTTTAGATCCCATAGATTTTAAAATTCTTGTTCCATTGCTTGTTGTTAAAACTAAAACCTCTTTATTGGTTTTATAATTTTTAATAGCTATTGGGGAATTACCTAAAGTAAATCCATTAATTTTTTTACCAGTTCTCTCACCAGCTAAAACAGCATCATTTTTAATAGCTATTTTTTCTGCTTCTTCTTTTGAAAAAGCAGGAATAATTGTCCTGTATTTATCTAAAGCTATTGTAATTGTCGTGCTTGCTCTTAAAGCATCAACCATAATTGATACATCTTTTGAAACCGTTTTTTCCAAAGAAAGAGTGATTTTAATATTTTTCATAATATACTATATGATTTATTATTCATTTTAAAGTTTCTGTTAAATCATGATGAGAAATTATAGAATATTTATTTAAATTCAATTAAATTATAATTAAATAGAAATTTTGATATTAAATAGAAATTTTTATATGTCTGTATATGTGTAAAATTTTAATAACAAAATTTTGGATACTCACTTTGTAATGTATTAAAAATATTTAAATAGCATAAAGAATATAAAAAAATGTAAGAAATACATTAAATAATTTATTATATCTTGATTTATGTTAAAATTGTAAATTAGTAAAACATGAAAAATTAACATTTAAAATATTAAATTAATAAAAAATTAATAATAAAACGTGATTTTATGTCTAAATCTTCATTGAATTCTTTATTAACTAAATTAAATTTAAACAATGAAAATTTATTTTATAAAAATGACAATAAAAAAACATTCAATGAGAATAGTTTTAATAAAGATATTCCTTTGAGAGTTAAAAATTCTTTAAAACATATTGATTATGATGTAATTTTTGTTTTGGATAAACCTTTGATAATTTTTAAAGAATTTCATGATTATAATGAATTTAATGATAAAATAGATCAATTACATGAAGATGTTTGGAATTTAAGTGAAATTCCGATATTGATGGTGATTATACCAAATCAAATTTTTGTTTATAATTCAAATATTTTTGATAGAGAAAACAGTCTTTTAGATAGTTTTAATATTGATGAGGATACTTTAAAGAACTTTAATTTGTCTAACTTATCCACTGGAAATACTTGGGACAAATATAAAGATAAATTTAAGAATAAAAGAGTTCAAGATTATCTTTTAGAAAATTTAAATCATGTTCAAAACAAATTGATTGAAAAAGGTTTATCTCTTTCTATAGTTCATAGTTTATTTGGACGATTATTATTTTCAAGATATTTAATTGATAGGGAAATATTAACTGAAGAATATTTTTTAAGGAATTATGATTTAAATTTTGGTAATTTGATTAAAAGTAAAGATAAACTTTATACTTTTTTTGAAGATTTAAAAAGAAAATTTAATGGGGATTTATTTCCTTTAGTTTCTAATGAAAAAAAACAAGTTAAAATGGATCATCTAAAATTATTATTTGAGCTATTTAAGGGTACTAATATTGAAAAAAGTCAAAAAACACTGATTAATCCTTATAATTTTAAAATCATACCTGTAGAATTAATAAGTAATATTTACGAAGCTTTTTTAAATTATAGTGGAAATAATGATAAAAAAGCTTATTACACTCCATTGTTTTTAGTTGATTATATTCTTGATGAAACATTAGATAAATATTTAGAAACCCATGAAACTTGTAGAATATTAGATCCTTCTTGTGGTTCTGGTGTCTTTCTTGTAGAATCTTTAAGAAAAATCATTGAAAAAAATATAGAAATCAACGGTAAATTATCTGCAAATGATTTAATAAATATAGTTCAAAATAACATTTTTGGAATTGATAAAGATGGTGATGCTATTAATATCTCTATTTTTTCAATTTATTTAACAATGTTAGATTATCTTGAAGATAATGACTTTGAAAATTTTAAATTCCCATCATTGAAAGGTAGAACTTTTTTTGAAAATGATTTTTTTGATATGGATGCAGAATTTAATAATTTAGATGCTTTTGATATTATTGTAGGTAATCCACCATGGGGTAGTGATAATGGATTACATATAGACTATTATAAAACTAATAATATTCCCGTTTCTTATAAACAAATAGCTGAAACATTTTTAGTAAGAATTAAAGATTTTAGCAATTTTAACACTGTTATTTCTTTAATTGTGACAAGTAAGGTATTATATAATAAAAAATCTCAAAGTTTTAGAAAATATTTTTTAGAAAACTTTTTAATTACTAAAGTTTTAGAATTTTCTCCACTTAGAAGAGAAATATTTAATAACGCAATTGGTCCTGGGGCAATTTTATTTTATAAACCCTATTTAGAGCATAATTTAAAAAATAAAAATAATTTAAAAGATAGTTTAAAAGATAGTTTAAAAGATAGTTTTAAAAAAAATATCATAACTCATATTTCATTGAAGCCTAATCGACTTTTTATAATGCTAAATTCTGTAGTTGAAGAAAAATTTGATACTAAATTCATAGGACAAACTTATTTACTTGCTAATGACTGGGCATGGAAAGTTTTATTGTATGGAAATATTTTAGATCTTGAATTCATTAAAAGACTAAAATCTAAAAAAACTATTGAAAAATACATGAAAAATAGTGATTTAAAAAAAGGAAGAGGAATTACAATAGGAAACAATCCAAAAAAACAGAAAAATGATGTGAGTTATTTAATAGGATCTAATTATTTAGATCTTAAAAAACAGATGCTTAAACGGTATTATATTGATGAAAAAAATGTTGAAAAATGGGATATGAAGTTTGTTGAAAGATCCAGAGAAAGAAAATTATTTGAACCTCCATATTTATTAATAAAAAATAGTGTAAATAAAGATTTTTCTTCTGTTGCAACAATAAGCGAAGATAAATGGGTTTTTAATAATGGAGTTACTGCAATTAAAAGCAGTGAAAATAATATTGTTGATTTAAAAAATATTTTAGGATTATTAAATTCTAAATTATTTAATTATTTTGCATTTACTACTTTTTCATCTTTAGGAGTTGAAAGAGAAGCTATTTTAACTGAAGAATTACTTTCATTTCCTATGATTAAAAATAATAAAATTTCAACTTATGTTGATAAAATATTATATTTAAAAAATAATGTTAAAAATGAAGTAAATAAAGTAAATAATGTTAAAAATGAAGTAAATAATGTTAAAAATGAAGTAAATGAAGTAAATAATGTTAAAAATGAAATAAATAAAGTAAATAATGTTAAAAATGAAGTAAATGATAGTAATATAAAAGAAAATGAAAGTTTAAATGAATTTCAAAATAAAATTGATAATGCAATCCTTTTGTCTTTGGGTTTTGGAGATATAGAACAAGATTTAATAGATTATGCTATTAATGTTTCTATTCCAATGACTAAAAATAAAAAAGATCAGATATTTAAAAAAGTGAATGAATATGATTTAGAAAAATATGCTAAATGTTTTATAGATCATTTTAAAAACTATTTTAATGAAAATAATAATGAATTTTTTACTGTGGAAATATTTAAAACCACACAATTCATTGGAATGAAATTTGAAATTAAAACAAAAAATATGAAAAATAAAATTAAATTTGAAAAAGAACAAAAAAAACAATTTGATTCTATTATTAATTTATTAGGAAATATATCTATTGAAAAGAAAAATCATTTATATATTCAAAGAGATATAAAAGGATTTGATAAAGATTATTTTTATGTTATAAAACCAAATGAATTTAAAAACTGGCATCCAGCAGTTGCAAGACATGATATTTTAGAATTTATGGAAGAATTAACTAAAAGGTGATATAATTTTTAATTCAGATAAGTTTGAACATAAAGATAATTTTTCACCAGAAAATATTTACAACAATATTTTAAAGTTATTAGTTTTTTCATATAAAAAAATTTTAGAATATAGAAAATCTAATCCATATACTCTGGAATATGTGCAATCTAAAAAATTTAATCCTGAAAACTGTTTTACTTTTGAATTAACTAATTATTTCAATCAATATAGGTCAAAATTTTCTTTAAGCAATACAATAGCAGAGAATGAAACTCAAGATGGAAACACAGATTATACTATTAAAGGTAGAAATGATATAAGAATACGATATGCAACTAGAACTATTGAGTTAAATATTGATGATTACTTTGTTATAGAATGTAAACGATTAGATAAGAGTAGTAATAAACAAAATAAATATATTTCTTCAGGAATATTAGATTTCGTCAATGAAAAATATTCATCTAATAATGATAATGCTTTTATGATTGGATATATTGAAGAAGGAAATATTGATGATATAATTTCAAAAATTAATAAAAAATTAAAAGAAAAACATATAGACATTACTACTTTAGTTTTAAATAAAATAGATAAAGTTGAAAATTTTAATTATATTTACATTTCTAAACATAAACGAAAATCACTTTCTCCAATATCTCTCCATCATTTAATGTTTGATTATAAAACAATTTATAATAATTAATTATTCGAAATATCATAAAAAACATTAATATAAATTTCTTAAACAACTAAAAAAATAGTAAAAAATACTTAAAAAGCATTAAAAATTTTCATGTATTGATATAAATAAAAAATTTTAGATTTCGTGATTACTATTAGAATAAATGTAATTTTGGACAATTATATTATTTCCTGCTCATGATTCTTATCTCTTAATGTTATATGCTACTGTTTAAATAATATTTATTAAGGTTAGATACATGAGTGAAATTTAGATATTTAATAAAATTTTATATAATATAATTAGTATAAATATTAATAATTTTATTTAGATTTATTGTTAGTACAATATTATTTATTATAAGTATTATTAGTTTATTTATTATAATTTATTTATAATATTACTATTAGATTTATTTTTATATATTTAATTATGATTAATTTAGATTAACATTATAGATAATATTATGGTGATTTAATGAAAATAGTAACTACGCCAATGTCAAAAGCTGTTGTTGAAGTTGTTGGAATTCGTGATTTTAAAATTAATAAAAATCCAGATGAAGAAGATGGAGATTTAGCTATTTTAACTTCAGAAAATAAAACAAAAATGGATTCTTATGTTGTTAAATTAAATACATTTAAACAAATTAGAAGAAGCATGATTGAGCTTTATTATTATCTTTATGATAAAATTGATTATATTCCAGAAATTGATATTAATCAAGCAATAGATAATTATTTTAAAGATTCAGAAATAGCTAATAAATGGCTCAATAACAATAAAAGAGAAGATTTAAGGAATAAAAATCGCGATATAAAAGTTAGAGTTTATTCTTACTTTTTACATGATATTGTTAAAGATATGGGTTTTAATGTAATTAATGAGGATAATTTTTTATCTGAAAATAAAAAAGAACAATATGATTTATTGTTTAAAGAATTAAACATGTCAAAACCTGATTTTGATTATTTAATATTTCCAGATTATTTTAATATCAATATTGATTTTGTAGAAGAAAGTGTTAAAGAAAAAATTATAATCGTTGATAGTCATAAAAATGTAGATGAGGATCCTTTAAAAAGAGCTGAAAAACGTTATAATCTTTTTGAATCTTTATCTAAATGATATTTTTATTTAAATAAAAATATTGTTATTTAAATGATATTGTTATCTAAAATAATGGTCTTATTTAATAATATAATAGTTTTTAAAATCTAAAATACATGAAAAATGAATATAAAATCTAAAATAAGGAAATAAAATCTAAAATAAGGAAATAAAACATAAAATAATTATTAAAAGGAAATAAGAGCATGTTTAATGATCGTCAAGGTAAAATTATACAAACAAGCATTATAGGAATTATTGTTAATTTGATTCTTGTTGTTTTTAAAGCTATTATTGGTATTTTGGTAAATTCTATTGCTATTACTTTAGATGCTGTTAATAATTTGACCGATGCATTATCTTCTATTATTACTATAATTGGAGCTAAATTAGCTGGTCGTGCTCCAGATAAGAATCATCCTTATGGTTATGGTCGTATTGAATATTTTTCTGGAGTAATTATTGCCGTTATTGTTTTGATTGCTGGATTAACAGCATTATGGGAATCTTTTCCTAAGATTTTTCATCCAGTCGTTGCAAGTTATACCACAATATCTCTGGTAATTGTTGCTGTTGCTGTGGTTGTTAAGATATTTTTAGGTAAATATGTTAAAAATGTTGGTTTGAAGATAAATTCTCCATCACTTGTTGCATCGGGCAGTGATGCATTATTTGACTCTATTCTATCATTATCAACATTAATTGCAGCTATTATTAGTATTTTTTGGCATATTTCGCTTGAAGGTATTTTAGGAGTTATAATTTCTTTAGTTATTATTAAAGCAAGTATTGACATGTTATCAGACACTGTTAATAGTATGATGGGTGTCAGAGTTGATCATGAACTGGCTCGTAAATTAAAGGATCGTATTAACTCTTTTGACTTAGTTCACGGGGCTTATGATCTAATTTTACATAACTATGGTCCAGAGGAGATGATGGGTTCTGTTCATGTTGAAGTTGATGATAATCTCACAGCTAAAGATATTCATACTCTATCAAGAGATATTACCCAGACAATTTATAAAGAATTTGGAATACTTCTATCCATTGGTGTTTATGCAACTAATACAGATAATCAAGAGCATACACATATTAAACAAGATTTAATGAATATTATTTCCGATTATCCCGAGGTTTTACAAGTTCATGGCTTTTATATTTATCCAGATGTTGATGTTGTTACTTTTGACATAATTATTGATTTTAAAGCCGATCGTGACAAAGTTATAACAGCTATTTTGGGCAAAATTAAGACATTATATCCAGAATATAAATTTTATCCAATTTTTGATGCTGATTTTAGTGATTAATATCATTATAATTTTATTATTAATTATTCTTTTTAAAACTTAAATTATGAATGGTTTAATATTATCATAAATAGTAATAATAAATATAATATGAGTAAATATAACAATTAATTAAATAATAAGTGAAAATAATAGAAATACAGCGAAACTTCATTTTAAAGAGTTTAATAACAAATAAAATAAATCTAAGTATTTTTTTTCTCTAAATGTCTATTTTTTCTAAAATTTTTTTCTATAATAGCTTGTTTAAACTCTTCAAATAATTCTATTTCATAGTCTAAACAGTCTTTCTTATCATAAATTTTATCTAAAAATGATGCTATATCTATTTGTTGTGAAAAATTAGGAAGATTAAGCATAATATTTAAAATAGGTTTAATTTTAATTACTTTGTCATCTGATGTGTATTTTAATCGTTTTAACTTATAATCATTTAAAAAATAAAATAAAAATAATGTATACATTCTTAAAGAAGATCTAACTACAATTATTTTATCATTTGCACCAAAGTTACTATCTGTATAAAAATAATCTCCTGCCTTTTCTCCTGTTTTATTAATTAAGATATATTCCCCATGATACTCTGGAGAATTTGTATAACCAACGATGTCTCCGTCTTTTCCATAAACAGGATACTCTCCTTTTTCTCTCCATTCTTTTGTTTTACCATATCTAATATAAACTAAGTGTTTAAGTTTTATTTTTTGATATTCATAATATTTTTCAAAACTAAGACCTTTAAATTCAAATTTTCGAGAAAGTAGGCATCGATTCATAGTTTTTAGGTATAATGTATACACATATTTCAATTTTTTAAGAATCATTATCTTTTTATCTAAACATGAGATAAATTCATCTATTCTTTCATTATTTTTCATAATATCACTCCTTAAAATGGAGCTTCTATTCCTAATTCATCACAAAATTTCTTTATTTCTTCATCTATTTCTTTTTCTTCTTCTTGTAGTTCTCTTATCTCTTCAACGACCTCATCTAAATCTATTGGTTCTTCTTCTTCAAATGTATCAACATATCTTGGAATATTAAGATTATAGTCATTTTCTTCTATCTCTTCTATTCTAGCAAGATGTGAAAACTTTTCTATTTCTGCTCTTTGTTTGTATGTATCTATGATTTTATCAATATCTTCTTCTCTAAGAATATTTTGATTTTTTACATTTTCAAAGTTTTTAGATGCATCGATAAATAAAACATCTTCATCACTATTTCTACACTTTTTAAAGACTAAAATAACCGTTGGAATACTTGTTCCATAAAAAATATTCGCTGGAAGACCTATAACAGCATCTAAATAATTTTTTTCTTTAACTAAATATTTTCTAATTACTCCTTCAGCTGCACCTCTAAATAAAACTCCATGGGGCAGAACAATGCCCATTGTCCCACTTTCATCTAAATGATAAATCATGTGCTGAATAAATGCATAATCTGGCTTTGATTTTGGTGCTAATTTTCCATAATTAGAAAACCTTGGATCATTAAGAAAACTTGAATCTGATGACCATTTAGCTGAAAATGGTGGATTTGCAACGATTGCTTCGAAAGTTTCATCTTTAAACATATCATTTTCAAGAGAATCGCCATGCTTTATTTTGAAATCATTATATTTTACATCATGGAGAATCATGTTCATTCTTGCTAAATTATATCTAGTTTGATTTAATTCTTGACCATACAAATCAAAAACCTTTGTTTCATGGGCAACACAAAGTAAAAGTGAACCAGATCCACATGTAGGATCAAAAACATTTTTTATTTGTTTTTTATTTAATGTGACAATTTTTGCAAGTATTTTAGAAACTTGTTGTGGAGTGTAAAATTCTCCTGCTTTTTTTCCTGCAGTTGATGCAAATTTAGATATTAAATATTCATACGCGTCGCCTAAAATATCTTTTTCTTGATCTTCAAGTTTAAAATCAATTTTTGATAAGTGTAAAAGGATTTTACTTATTAATTTATTTTTTTCTTCAGGTTTTTTACCTAATTTAGAAGATTTTAAATCAACATCTTCAAAAAGTGATATAAAATCATCTTCACTCTCATATCCTTGGGCTGAATCTTCAATTTCATTCAAAGCTTTAGATAATTCATCTAAAATAAACTCATTATTATTTGCTTTTTTAACCATAGTTGAAAATAAATATTTAGGTTCTAAAAAGTATCCTAACTTTTTGATAATTCTTTCAATTAATACATCCTTAAGATTGTTTTTATATACATTTTGAAAACTTAATTCATCTACTTTTAAAATTTCATCTGCAGTAATTTCTATTTTTTCAGATAAATATTTATAAAAAATAAATCCCAATATATAATTTTTAAATTCATCAGCATCCATTTTTCCTCTAAGCTCATCAGTAATTGCCCAAAGTTTACTTTCTAATGTATTCTTATAATCAATCATTAAAATAGCTCCTAAATTATATTTAAATTAGATATTATTAAATTTAATGCTTTAATTTTGAAAAATTTTAAAAAAATAGCTATTTTAAGTTTTTTATTTCATTGATTGTTAGTCCAGTGGTTTTTGAAATAAGATCTAATGGCATATTTTGTTTTTTTAGATTAATAGCTATTTGATTTATTTTTGATTTGAATTCTTTATCTTTCATTTCAAGTTCTTCATTTTTTGCTGTGAGTTCATTTTTGTAATGATTTTTTTCTGCTTGGTATGATTTTTCTCTTTGTTCGGCAAACCAGTAGGCGAGTTCTTCGGCTGGATTTTTGAAAGTTTTTAATGCTATTTTGTCTGCTTCTTTAATTATAGGATTCATCTTTTTTACCTATTCGAATTCTTTTTTTAATTTATTTTTATTAAAAAATATTAATATTTGATGTAATTCATTTGTTATATCTATTTTTTCATAGTTTAAAAAGTTTTTTATACTAACAACTATGGTTTCTTTAAGATTCATATATTTGCATTTTCTATTTGTTACACATGATATATTAAAGTTGTGGTTATAATCTCTATCACTTGCAAAAATCAAAATTAACTAAACTTATTAGAAAATGAGTATTCACTTTTTCATATCCTTCAGTATCAACAGAGTATGAAAATAGCTTGTCTAAATATCCTTGTGATCTTATTCTAAAAAAGTATTCATCTCTTTGTTGCATTTCAATTATAAACTTACGATTATAACCGTCTTTTGCAAGAAAATCTACTTTTCTAATTTTCTCATTAGGATGTTCTCGTGGTAAGAGATGATTTAATATTGGTTCAAAGTTAATAGTTTCTTCAAACCCATGAAATTTCAATATAACATCTGTAAAATATTTAGCTATTTTAACATTCTCACTTGCCATGATTTTTTTAAATATAAAATCATTTCTAGGATTATATTCCATAATATTCTTTAATTTATTCATTTTTACATGCTCCTATTTTTTTTAGTTAACCTACTCCAAATAGCTAATTTTTAAATAAAATAGCTATTTTTAGATAGATTTGAGGTTATTTATTTTTACTCAAATAAATTTTTTAATAGATAGAATTAAACTCTAAGCTATTAAACTTAAATTTAAAAATAATAGTATATAAATGTTTATTCATGCTCATAGAAAAATATCAATGACTTATATAAATTTTAATAAGCTATATAAATTTTAATGAGAAATACAAAATTTAATTCGATAATTTATCTAAACCAGTTGATTTTGACAGTATCCAAATAGCAATTAAAATAAAACATGCGAAATTTAAAGAAACCATATCCTGGGACTGTCCCAAAACTAGATTTTTACAAATATTGAGTTATTTAGATTCTATTTTTTGATGTTAAATTATTTAAAATTTAAATTTTAATTTTATTTAATATTATTTTTAAAAAATAAG
>JAISIT010000213.1 GCA_031261915.1 Candidatus Methanoflexus mossambicus | reverse complement strand
TTTTCTATTAATGTGCTTAACTAATTTTTTTTGAACTCTTCCTGACATATTCATACCTCAAAATATATATTTAAGATATGAATTTAATTATTTAAATACTTTTCCAAAAGGACTATAATTTAATAATTATTTTAATTAATTTTAGTAGTTTTTTAATTAATTTTATATTATATTTAAATAATAATGGTAATAATATTAATTAGTAATACTAATTAGTAATAATAATATAATAATAATAATAATAATAATAATAATAATAATAATAATAATAATAATAATAATTATCTTGGATATGGTGAAAATTATAATTAAGTTATAAAATTCATCGTCCAAAGACTTTTTTTACTTTTTTAAGTTCTTCAGGTATGTTTAATTGTTGAGTGCATAGAGGTATACAGGTTTTACATTCATTACATTTTGATGCATTACTATTTTCATCAACATCATAATAATATCTGGATACATCAACAGCATTAGCATCTACAAACATCATAGCTCTATTATACTCTTTAAGGCATGTTGGAATATCAACACCTTCAGGACATGGCATACAATAACCACATTCAGTGCAACCATTCATTTTTTTAGATTTTAAAGCCAATGTTACTTCTTCAATCAATTTATGATCTTTTTTACTTAAAGAATTCACAGTTCCTCGCTCTGCAATATCTAAATTCTCTTTTAATTGCTCAAGTGTAGTCATACCACTTAAAACTATATCTACTTCTTCCATATCATACAAATATCTAAAAGCCCATTCAGCAGGACTTCTTTTAACTTCAGAGCTATTCCATAAATCTTCAATATCTGGAGAGATGTTATTTACTAAACTTCCACCTCTAAGGGGTTCCATAACGATATTTCCAATATTTAAAGAACTTACATATTGTAGTCCTGTAAGCCCACTTTCATAAGCAGTATCTAAATAATTCATCTGTGTTTGAACAACATCCCAATCATAACTATCCATAACTTCTAAAAACAAATCTAAGTCGTCATGGAATGAAAATCCAATATATTTTACTTTTCCATCTTCTTTTATTTTATCTAAATATTCAAAAAGACCTAAATCAACTAACATTGGCCAAACAGTTTTATTTACATCATGAACAAGATAAATATCAAAGTAATCAGTTTTTAACCTTTTTAATTGTTCATTAAGATAGTATTCAAAATCTTCTTTTTTAGAAACTAACCATGTTGGAAGTTTAGTTGCAAGTAAAACCTTGTCGCGATAACCTTTTTCTAGGAAATTACCAACAACAATTTCGCTCATTCCACCTTTATCTAAGCTATTGCCATGATAAGGATAAGCAGTATCAACATAATTAATTCCATTATCAATCCCATATTTAAGAATCTCTTCAGCTTTTTCAACATCAATTTTTTCATTATCCCCATCAATAACAGGTAAACGCATAGTTCCAAGTCCTAAAATGGAAACTTTCTCTCCAGTTTTGCCTAATTCACGATACAACATATTTAACACCAGATTATTTAGTTTATTATTCTTTATTTAATTACTTTTAATTTATTTGCATTATATTATTATTTTTATAATTTATTTTTATAATTTATTTTTATTTTTATTTTACTTTTTCTATTTCTGTTTCTACATCTTTTCCTGAAAATACAATAGCTATTTTAATTACTTTTCTATTTAAAAATTTGTTTTCATATTTTTTTAAGTTTATTTGATTTAGTGCTTCATTTATCATTGTATCAAATGATTTTATTGGTTTTGTTTCTTTTATTTGTCTTTTTTCTTTTCCTTGTCCTTTTTTTGTCACAGTTTTCATTTTTGAAAATTTAAATTCCGCTATTGCTATAAAATCTGGTGTTTCAAGATACATATCCATTAATCCTATGTTGGTTTGTGCTTCTCCTTCTCCTTTAAATCCTAATCCATTTAACCATGCTAAATAAATCGATTGATAGTAGTATTCATGGTCTAAATGAATTCTTGCAGGAATATTAGTTAAAAAATACTTCATATACATTTTAAATGTATCATTATCATAATTTCCAATAGCTTCAATTATTTTAGGTTTTAAATCATTTAAATCCATTTTTTCTTCATTTAATTTTAATAAATGATCCAGTAATGAACTTTCTACTTCATAGTTCGGAAATTCTAAGGTATAATATATTCTATTATTTATTTCTTCTTCTTTAGCTATTGTTAAGTATCCTGTTTGAAATGCAAAGGAAATAGGGTCAATATTCTCAAAATCAAAGTCATCAAAATAGGAATCAGAAACTTTAACAGGTTTTAAAATGTCATCATAATTTTTTGAATTTTTAAATACTTTAATTAATGAATTTGGGGTAGCAGTTTTAAACCAATAATTTTTAAATTTCTCTTCAAAAAATAGCTCAAGAGTAGAATATGGAGAATAGATTTTAGTTTCACCATCCCAACTGTATCCATCATACCAGTAATTGATTTTATCAATTACTTCCTCATTATTTTTATTTAATTTAATTGTTAAACTGTTTATATGTTCTTTAAAGCAGTTTATTAATTCTTGGTGTGTGTAACCACATATGGAACTAAACTGTTTATTTAATGTTATATCAATAGGGCTATTTAAATCAGAAAAAAGTGAAATGTTTGCAAACTTAGAAACTCCAGTTATAAATAAAAATTCGATATATTGGTCTAAATCTTTCAAAACACTATAAAAACTTCTCATAGTTGCCTGATTATCTTCTAAAACTTTAATATTTCCGATATTATTTAATATTGCTTTATCATATTCATCAATAAGTATAACTACCTTTTTATTTTCTTTTTCACTTATTTTTCTAATTAATTCTTTAAATTTACTAGCTATTGATTTACTAACAAGAGAAATATTATACTCATTAGCTATTAACTGTATTGTATCATTTAAACTTGTTTTTAATTCTTCATTAGAATTATATTCTCCTGTAGAAAAGTTTATTTTAACGACAGGGAATGTTTTAGTCCAATCCCAGTTATTTTCTGCATATAATCCTTTAAATAACTTTTTATTGCCTTTAAAAAGTTCTTCAATAGTGCTAAGCAGTAATGACTTTCCAAAACGACGAGGACGGGATAAAAAATATTTTTTCCCAGGAGATATTAATTTAAGTATATGTTCTGTTTTATCTACATAAATATAGTCATTTTCTATTATTGTCCTAAATGTTTCAATTGATAAAGGTAAATTCCTTCTTATTTCTTTCATAATAATCACATAGTATTAGATTTGTTATCTGATTTATATTTATTTCCTTATTCATTATTTGGTTTTATATATTCACATACTACTTTTATATTTATAATAATATAAAAAACATTTCATTAATATTTTTTAATTTGTTTTTAATTATTTAAAAATATTTTTATTCTAATTTTCGATTATGAATTCTTTATTGTTATTTTTATCTTTTTAAAATAATTGAATAGCTTTTAAAATCTAATTCATTTAATTTTTTTAATAAAAATTTTTTAGGTTCTGATGAAAGATTATAAAATTTTATTTCTTTTTTTATTGGAAATCCTATCTTTAAACTTATTTCTTGCTATTTTTACTATTTGTTTTAATTTTTCAGATTCTTCTGGTGATTTAAATCTTAAAATACTAATCACAAAGGTGCTACTACCTTTTAATCCCAAACTTTACTTTCATCAAGATACCATTTTTCCATATT
>JAISIT010000212.1 GCA_031261915.1 Candidatus Methanoflexus mossambicus | reverse complement strand
AATATGGAAAAATGGTATCTTGATGAAAGTAAAGTTTGGGATTAAAAGGTAGTAGCACCTTTGTGATTAGTATTTTAAGATTTAAATCACCAGAAGAATCTGAAAAATTAAAACAAATATCAAAAATAGCAAGAAATAAGTATAAAGATAGATTTCCAATAAAAAAGAAATAAAATTTTATGATCTTTCATCAGAACCTAAAAAATTTTTATTAGAAAAATTAAATGAATTAGATTTTGAAAGTTATTCCATTATTATAAGAAAACATAAGAGTAATAATAAAAAATTCATAATGCAAAATGAGGTTCAATTAATATATATCCAGTTAGTCATGAAATTAATTTGAAAAAAATATTAAACCTTTTTAGAAATTTTAAAAAAAATGAATAGAATAAATTCATATTGTGAAATTCTAATTTTTTAAAAATTAAGTTTAAAGAAAATATAAAAATAAAAAAAATGTGAATGAATATTATAAATTGAAACATCCTCACAAGCAAAAACTTTAATAATACAAAAATACAGAAATTATAATACTTATTAGTTTTCATCTGGTGTGAATATTATGAAAAAATTACCTATTGGAATACAAACATTTGAAGATATTATTGAAGATAATTACATCTATGTAGATAAAACAAAATATATTTATAAACTTTTAAACCATGGAAAACCTTATTTTTTATCTCGTCCTCGTAGATTTGGGAAATCTTTACTTTTAAGCACTATAAAAGAAATTTTTACAGGAAATAAAGAATTATTTAAAGATCAATTTATCTATGATAAATGGAATTGGGATAAAACTTATCCTGTGATACATTTTGAATTAACTAATCCTGAAGAAGGATCATTATTAAAAGATACATTAAATGATATTCTTGATGGATTATCAGAAAAATTTAATGTTACACTTAATAGAAGAACATTACAAAAAAAATTTTCCCAGTTAATTGAAAAAATAAGTATATCTACTGGGAAAAAAGTAGTTATTTTAATAGATGAATATGATAGTCCTGTTGTTAGCAATCTAAAAAATCCGGAATTAGTTGAATCTTATCAAAAAACATTGAATACATTTTATAAAGCAATTAAAGAAAGTGATGAATATATTAAATTCGTTCTTGTAACTGGAATATCCAAATTTTCTAAAGTTTCTGCATTTTCTGCTTTGAATCATTTAACAGATATTAGTTTATATAAAGATTATTCTTGTATTTGTGGTTATACTCAAGAAGAATTAGAACTTAATTTTAAGGAGTATATTGATGATTTAGCTATTTTTAGTAATTTATCCAATGAAGAGGTATTGGAAAAAATTAAGCATTGGTATGATGGTTATAGTTGGGATGGTGAGAATAATTTGTATAATCCTTACTCAACATTGTTATTATTTGATGAAAAGGTATTTTCTCCTCATTGGTTTGAAACTGGAACACCTAAATTTTTAATTGATATTATAAAACATATTAAAGACATTAAACCAGTTTTAGAACCTACAAATGCATATAAAGATGATTTAGATGGATTTGACCCATTAAATATTGAAGATGCTACATTACTTTTCCAAGCAGGATACTTAACAATAAAAAAAATTGATAAAACCCAAGAAGAATATGAATACGTCTTAGATTTGCCTAATTATGAAGTTGAAAAAGCATTAATGAAAAATTTAGTTAAAATCTATACCCAAATACCTATTGGAGATTTGATTCAAAGTAAAAAGAAGTTTTGGACCCAAGTAACCAGTGGTGATTGCGAAGGATTAAAAGAAACAATAAGGGACTATTTAATTCCAATAGCTAATAAACAACGAGGACAAAACGAAAATTATTATCATGCACTTATTTTTAAATGGCTCACATCATCCTTAGGATTTGAAGGATACAGCAACACACCAACATACATAGGAGAAATGGATATTGTATTAGATAAAACAGACCCAATTACCATAATAGAATTCAAACAAAGCAAAACATCATCTATAAACTATATGATAAAAGAAGCATTCAAACAAATGAATGATAAACAATATGAAAAAATATATAATGGTAAAAATATAATTAAAATGGCTCTTGTTTTTAAAAATGAAGAAATTGGTTGTAAGATAGAGAAAAATTATTAAAAAAGATTATAAATGTATTTTAACTTTTATATACTCTCCTTTTTTTAAAGGACTACCATAATTAAAAAGTTCATTCTCAATATCTTTTTCAAATGAATCTTTAAGAATAATCTTATTATTATGATTATTTAATGATTTCAATTTTTTATAAAATGATTTAATTTCAGATTCATTCATAATAAATACTCCTAATTTTAAAAAAATTTATTATAAAGAATATATAATTGATTTTTCAATTAATTAAAAATAAGAATTAGATTCACAGCCCTATAGCCACTTCCAACTTAATGGGAGCCCACCGATCGACAACCAAGACTATAAGGGCTTACTATGAACTACTTACTATTCTACTTTTAAACATATATAAATATTTCTATGGTGTGAGAAATATGGAAAAATGGTATCTTGATGAAAGTAAAGTTTGGGATTAAAAGGTAGTAGCACCTTTGTGATTAGTATTTTAAGATTTA
>JAISIT010000094.1 GCA_031261915.1 Candidatus Methanoflexus mossambicus | reverse complement strand
AAGACTTCATCTACAAAGACAATTACAAAGACAACTTAGAAAACTATTTAGAGCAGACAGGACAAATAGCTAAAAATTCAAACACCCCAGACCAAGAATTAGGAGAGAGAGAGAGAGAGAGTCAGCATGGTTCTTATGTTAAATTAACTTCCAATCCAGAGACAAGTGGGAGATACCATACAGATTGGCTAAACATGATGTATCCCAGATTGAAGTTAGCAAGAAACCTCCTAACTGATGACGGTGTTATTTTTATAAGTATTGATGATAATGAATTAGAAAATCTTAAAAAGATTTGTAATGAAATATTTGGTGATGAAAACTATGTGGGAGATTTTATTTGGCAAAAACAAGGAAATGATAATAAATCAATTTTTTCAAGTGTGAAAACTTTCCGAAATGATCATGAATTTATTGTGGTTTATGCTAAAAATGACTTAAATTTATCCTTTGAGAGACCTGAAGAAAAAGCAGTGTTTAAAAATGATTATGGTAATGTAGATAATGATTCTCGTGGAAATTGGATGTCTGCGGAATTGGGAAAATCTGATGCAAGATCATTGCCCAATGGAAAAAATTATTATACTCTCACAGCACCAAATGGAGTGCAGTGGACAAGACAATGGCATTTTAATGAAAAAGAGATGAAAGAGTTAATAAATGATAATAAAGTTTACTTTGGTCGTGATGGAAATTCTGTTCCAAGATTAAAAAAATTTATCTCTGAAAAAACAAAAAAAATTCCTTCATCATTATTAGTTAATCAAGGATCTACAAAAATTGGACAATCTGATTTTGATGATTTTTTTAATGGAAAAAGACATTTTGATTATCCGAAGCCGAGTATTTTAATTGAATACTTCATTAAATTAATAAAAAATAATAATTTTATGATACTTGATTTTTTTTCAGGTTCTGCGACAACAAGTCAAGCTACTATGAAATTAAATTCTGAAGATAATGGTAATCGTAAGTTTATAATGGTTCAAGTACCAGAAACAACAGATGAAAAGTCAGAAACTTTCAAAACAGGATACAAAACTATTACTGAAATTGGAAAAGAAAGAATTCGTCGTGCAGGAGATAAAATTAAATCAGAATCAAATAATAATGAGTTAGACATAGGATTTAAAGTTTTCAAACTTGATTCTTCTAATTTGAATAAGTGGAATCCTGATTATGATGATGTTCAGCAGACTCTTCTCGATAGTGTTGATAATGTTATTTCTGGTCGCACGGAGTTAGATCTTGTTTATGAGATTATGATTAAGTATGGTATTGATTTAACTTTAGCTATTGAAGAATATAATTGTGGTGAATGGACTGTTTATTCTGTTGGTTATGGTGCATTACTCGTTTGCCTTGATAATAATGTTACTAAACAAATAGCTGATTTTATTATTAAATTAAATAATAAATTAGATCCTATTACTTTAAGAGTTGTTTTTAAAGATAATGGATTTGTAAGTGATTCTGATAAAACTAATATTAAAGAAACACTTAAAATTAATAATATTGATGAATTTATTACTATTTAAATATACGATTAATTAAAAATAGGTGTTATTTTGAATAATTTAGAAATTGATTTTTGGATGATGATATCAACAGGATTAATGGCAGTAGCTACATTTGTTTCAATTGTAGTAAATAGTTATTTAAATAAAAAAGATAGAGAAATTAGCTTAAAAAACTTAGAAGAAATGAAATTAACTCGTAAAGAAACTAATAGAGCAAACATATTTTTTTATTTTATAAATAAAGGACCAAAATTATATTGGTGTATTAAAAATTTTGGGCTTACTGAAGCAAAAAATGTTAAGATTAGTATTGATCCGCCAATTAGTAATACTATAAATACTGATAGTAACGAAATAAATGTACTTAATGAAATTACTCATACTTTTCCTCCAGGATTTGAGGTTACTTCTTTTTTCAAAATGATTAAAAATTACAATAAAATTAATGATGGTGATTATCCAGATTATAATATTAAAATAAATTTTACAGATATTTATGATAAAAACCATTCTTTGAATTATGTATTAAATTTGAATTATTTAAAAGGTATCGAGTGGATTACTGCGGAACATAAAGACATTAATATCTCATTAAGTAATCTGGACGATAATATTAAAAAGATTTGTAAAAACTTAAAGTAAAAAATTAAAAATGTAAATTTAAGGTGTTGAGATTATGAATTATAGAACAAAAACTTATATTGCTGCAGATTGGTCTGAAGATAAAGATGCTGTAGATATATTGCATAAATGGAATGATAATGAGTATTGGAGTTTAAACTTTGTTGATGCACATAATTTAACATCTGCAAGAGATAATAGTTTGAATTGCAGTATTAAATCCTCATTAAAAAGAAGATTAGATCTTTCTAAAAAGTTTGTATTAATTGTGAGTAATAAAACAAAAAATCTACGAAGTGGAGGTTGTCATAAATGTCAAGAATATAATAGTTATTATAAAACTTGTAGTCGAGAAAAAAGTATAGATTATCGTAGTTATATTCAATATGAATGTGATATTGCAAATAGAGATATTTCTAATATTGTTGTTTTATATAATTCAACAAGAGTTAATAAATCCTTATGTCCTGAAATTTTAAGGTCAACTGATAAACATGTGGCTATGAGACATTTTATATATGGAAAATCTGATTGGAATTATACTGCTGTAAAAAATGCATTAATATAATAGATGTGATAAAATGAGTTATAAAAATAAAGTATATGTTGCTTTTGATGGAGATACAGATATAAAATATTATAATATGCTTAAAGCATGGAAAGCAAATAATAAAATTGATTTTGATTTTTATGATGCACATGACTTAAATACTGCTCGTGATAGTAGTTTAACAGAATCTATTAAAAATCAATTAAGAGTTAGATTTGACAATTCAAAAATATTCATGATTTTAGTAGGTGAAAAAACTAAATGGAATAGAAAATTTATTCCATGGGAAATTGAACAAGCAATTAATCGTGATATGCCCATAATTGTTGTAAATCTTAACAATAAAAGAGAAAAAGATGATGATTTATGCCCAACATTATTAAGAGATCAATTGGCAATTCATATTCCATTTAAATCAAAAAGGATACAATATGCAATACAAAATTGGATAGAATCCCATAAAAAATATAAATCTGAAGGAAAAAATGGGGCTTATTTTTACATTGATTAATTATATAATAATTTAAATTTATAATTGTGATTTTATGCTATCGTTATCTCATTCGATTAGTTTAAATTGTTTTTTTAAATTTTGTGCTGGTTTTGCTACATTATTCACATTTTTGTGTAT
Source organism: Candidatus Methanoflexus mossambicus (assembly GCA_031261915.1). Taxonomy (GTDB): domain Archaea; phylum Methanobacteriota; class Methanobacteria; order Methanobacteriales; family Methanobacteriaceae; genus Methanoflexus; species Methanoflexus mossambicus. Next base: position 4,148 of record JAISIT010000094.1, on the reverse strand, counting down.
GTTTAATTTAAATCAAGCTTTTCCATTTAAAAATGGATTATGTTCATTTATTATTTTTGTAGTTATTTTAATAATTACATATCTTTTTATTTATGGATATTATGATAATTTAAAAAGTATTAATTTAAAGATAAATAACACGAATTTAGAAATTAAATTTGGGGATATTTTCAATGAAAAAGATGCAGTTAAAGTAATTCCATTTAATGAGTATTTTGATACTGATGTTGATCCTGAAAAAGGAATAATTTCAAAAAATACTTTAAATGGAAAATTCATTGAACAAAATTTTGATAATAATTCAGCTGATTTAGATCACATGATTTCAGAGGTTCTAAAAAATCAAAAATATGAAGTTAATTCCAACAGACAACACGGTAAGAAAAACAAATATAAATTAGGCACAATTGCTAAAGTAAATGATTATTTTTTAACGGCACTTACAAATTTTGATAATAATAATAGTGCATATATTGAAATTGATGATTATATTTCTTTTCTGATTACATTTTGGCATGAAATTCACAAATGTTATGAGGGTAATATCGCGATTCCTATTTTAGGGGATGGAAGAACTAGATTTAAAATTAATGGAAAAGATATTTATATTACTTCTCAAAAATTAATTGAATTAATTATTGAGATATATGAGTTAACTAATCTTAATTTTGATTCTAGAATTGTTATATGTATATATAATCCTAAAAATGATATTAATTTACTTAATTTTAAATAATAGAAATAAATTGTATTTATATATTTTTATATTTTATATAAATTAAGTATATTATTTAGATTTTAATAAATTATATATATTATAAATTTCATAATAACTATTATTTATTATGAAAAAATTAAAGGTTATGAAATTTATGTTTGCTATGACTAAGATATATAATAAGTATCAGACTGTTATTCCTAAGGAGATACGGCAAAGGTTTGGGGTTACTGAAAATTATTCTGTTGAGTGGGATGTTGATGAGAATAATGAGATTAAAGTTCGATTTGTTGAGAACTTAAGTTTTGAAGATATGGCTGGAATTTTTAAGAGTGATGAAGTAACTGATTCTGTTGAACTTAAAAAGCAAGTTCAAAAAGGTGGGATTCAAAAAGCTAATGGTTTCGAAAATAATGTCATTTTAAAAACTAAAAAATCTAAAATTAAAAGGTAATTTTCATGATTTTTATAGATTCTACTTTTTTAACTGCTTATTTTAATGCTAATGATCAGTGGCATGAAGATTCTCTTCGTGTTGCTAAATTAATTAGTAAAAAAGAGAAAGTTATATCTAATTTAATTATTTCTGAAACTGTTACAAATATTGGGAGTTTATTGAAAGGTAAAGCAGGAAATATGGTTTATAATCATTTAATAAATAATTATAATATAATTTATGATAATAAAATTAGAACTAATAATGCGATGAAAATATTTTTAAAACATGATGGTGTTTTATCCCTTGCTGACTCATTATCTGTTTCTATAATGAAAGAGCAAAACATACTTGAAATGGTTTCTTTTGACACTGATTTTGATAAAGTTAATGGAATAATTAGAGTGCATTAATTAGTATTTTTCATAATATGTATTTTTAAAATATTTTTAGAATTGAGAATTTAGATTAATTTCAGTATTCTGGAAAATCCAGATAACTGATTTTGATATTGTTATGTGTAATGAAATTTTCATAATTAATAATTTATCTTTTATTACTTTTATTTAAATATGTATTAAAATATAACCACCAATGGTGGTTATTTTTGTGTGGGTGATATAATGGATGAAATCACTTCAAATATTAATCAAAATGAATTTATTGCTGAAATTAAAGAAAAAGTTCGTCAATCTCAATATAATGCTTTAAAACAAGTTAATAAAGAATTAATTTTTCTTTATTGGGAAATTGGAAAATCTATTTTTAATATTGAATATAGTTGGGGTAAATCTATTATTAAAAAATTGTCCTCAGAGTTACAAAAGGAATTTCCAGGAATTAAAGGTTTTTCTATTACTAATATTCAACGTATGGTTAGATTTTATAGTGATTATTCTGATAATGAAAAACTTCAATCATTAATTGGAGAAATTAGCTGGACTAAACATGTTTTGATTATGGAAAAATGTAAAGATCCTCAGATGAGGGAATATTATATTTTGGCTACTAAGAAATTTGGATGGACAAAGAATGTTTTGCTTCATCAAATTGAAACTCAAAGTTATGAGAGATTTTTAATTAATCAAACCAATTATGATAAAACTGTTTCTCCTGCTGTTAGGAATAGAGCTATTTTAGCTGTGAAAGATGAATATATCTTTGATTTTTTAGATTTAGGTGAAGATTACTCCGAACGACAACTTGAATTAGAATTAGTTAAAAATATTAGAAAATTTTTACTTGAAATGGGTAGTCAATTTGCTTTTATTGGAAATCAATATAAATTAGAAGTTAATGATAATGAATATTTCATTGATTTATTATTGTATCATAGGCAATTAAATTGTCTTGTAGCTATTGAATTAAAAATTGGAAAGTTTATTCCAGAATTTAAAGGTAAAATGGAATTTTATTTAGAAATTTTAAATGACAAAGTTAAACTTCCAAATGAAAATGACTCAATTGGAATAATTATTTGTAAAGAAAAAGATAAAACTGTTGTTGAATATTCTTTAAAGTCTTCAAAATTACCTATTGGTGTTGCAAGTTATGAAACTACAGGTAATTTACCAAAAGACTATGAAAAATTATTACCAAATAATGAAGAAATAGCTGAAAAAATAGATATTTTCTTAAAAGATAAATTAAATAATTATTAAATTTATTGGAGACTTTATTATGGATATTACTGAAATTGAAATAAAAACTAATTTAAAAAATGCTTTGGATGACTTGATCAACAATGATAAGGATTTAATTGAAGAAAAATGGGATGTTCATGAACGAGCAATAACTCATAAATTAGGTTGTTATCTACAAAAATATTTTGATTTAAGTGTTGATTGTGAATATAATAGAAAAGGAATTTCAAAAAATATAAAGGAAATTCCTAGAAAGTATTTAAAAGATTGTTTATCCAAGGAAGATAAGGATGTTAATGGCTCAAAAAATATATATCCTGATATAATTATTCATAAAAGAGGTAATAATGATCATAATTTATTAGCTATTGAATTTAAAAAAGGATTTAAAGAAAACGATAGAGCAAAAGATGAAAAATGCGACACAAAAAAATTAAACGCAATTGTGAAAGAATATGAGTATAAATATGCAATTTTTATAGACTTAAAAAGATATTTAGAGAAAGATGAAGTAAAATTTATTAAATCTAATAAACATAATAAAAGATGGTGTAAATTTGTCGATGAAACTTAAGTTCAATTCAAACCTTGAATATCAAAATGATGCTGTTGGTGCTGTTAAAGGTCTTTTTGAGGGTCAGAATTCTATGCGAGGTTACTTCTCTTTTAGTGGGGATGTTCCTTTGGATAGTGCTGGTAGTGATTATACTGGAATGGGAATAGCTAATAAGTATGATATTAGTAGTGATGATATATTGGAGAATTTGAGGGCTATTCAGGTTTCTAATAGCTTGGCTCCTAGTGAAAGTTTATCTGCGTCTAATATGGATTTTAATATTGAAATGGAGACTGGGACTGGTAAGACTTATGTTTATCTTAAGACTATTTTTGAGTTAAATAAGAAATATGGTTTTACTAAGTTTATTATTGTTGTTCCAAGCTTAGCTATTAAAGAAGGGGTTTCTAAGACAATTTCTATTACTAAGGATCATTTCCGTGGTCTTTATGATAATGTTACTTTTGATGATTTTATTTATGATAGTTCTAAATTAGAACAAGTCCGTAATTTTGCTGTTAACAGTAATATTCAGATTATGGTTATTAATATTCAAGCTTTTAGTCGTAGTTTTAATCCTTCTGCCTTAGATGAAAGTAAACAGACTAATTCTACTAATATTATTCATCGTGAGAATGATAAATTAAATGGTTATAAACCTATTCAATTTATTCAGGAGACTAATCCTATTGTTATTATTGATGAACCTCAATCTTCTGTTAGCACTCCTAAAGCTAAGGAAGCTGTTGCTTCACTTAATCCATTGTGCACTCTTCGTTATTCTGCTACTCATAA
>JAISIT010000042.1 GCA_031261915.1 Candidatus Methanoflexus mossambicus | reverse complement strand
AATCCAGCAAGAGGATTTTCACCTTATCTTCTAAGCTTTTTAGTTGGAAACCCTGCAGGATTATTATGGAGCAATTATTTAATATTCTTACTTGCACCTATTCTCGGTGGAATAATAGCTGCATTGTTGTATAATTTTATAGCTAATCCAAATGCAAATGATGACTAAATGCAAGTGATGACTCATTAAATGACTCATTAATTGATGAATAACTTTTTTAATAGCTATTCTTTTTTTATTTTTGTTTTCATTGTAAAAATAATGGCTATTTTTTATTATATTAAACATATAATTATTTAATTTGAATATTAATAATAATATAAATATAAATATAAATAACAATAACAATTACAATATTAATAATAATAATAATAATAATAATCAATATTAAAAAAATTAATATTAATAATATAATTAGAAATAATACTTAAATTATAATTAATTATAATCAATTAAAATTAATTAAAATTAATTTAATTAATATAATAATATAATTAATAGAATTAATAGAATTAATAAAAGTATTTTAAATGCATACTTCAAGAATAATACTTCAAAACTTTTAGCAAGTGATTTAATGATTTTAATAACTGGTGGAGCAGGATATATTGGTTCTCATGTAAATAAAGCTCTTCATAAAAAAGGCTATGATACAATTGTTTTAGATAATTTAAGTCATGGTCATGAATATGCTGTTAAATGGGGAGAATTCATAGAAGGAGATTTATCAGATTCTGATCTTCTTAAATCTATTTTTAATAGCTATGATATCCAAGGAGTAATGCATTTTGCAGCTTTTACTTCAGTTTCAGAATCTATTGAATTTCCAGTAATGTATTTTAAAAATAATTATAAAAATACATTAAATCTTTTTAAAAATATGGAAATAGCTAATATAAACAAATTCATATTCTCTTCAACAGCAGCATTATATGGAAATCCTGAATCAATTCCAATCACTGAGAAAAATAAACTAAATCCCATTAATCCTTATGGAAAATCTAAATTAATGGTTGAAAAAATATTAGAACAAAAATCAAAAGAAAAATCTAATGATTTTAATTATATTTCTCTTAGATATTTTAATGCAAGTGGTGCAGATCCTGATTTAGAAATTGGCGAAGATCATAATCCTGAAACTCATCTTATTCCTTTAACATTAGATGCAGCTATTGGAAAAAGGGAAAAAATAGCTATTTTTGGTAATGATTATAATACTCCGGATGGAACATGTATTAGGGATTATATTCATGTTTGTGATCTTGCTCAAGCCCATATAAATGCTTTTGAATATCTCCAAGAAAATTTTGAAAATAGTGATGATATTAAAGAAAATAGTGTTTTTAATTTAGGAAATGGAAATGGATTTTCTGTTAAAGAAGTAATTGATACATGTGAAAAAATCACAAAAAAAGAAATAAACAAGGAAATAGCTAATAGGAGAGAAGGAGATCCAGATATTTTAATAGCTGATTCTAAAAAAGCTATTAATGTATTAAATTGGAAGCCAAAATTCAATAGCTTAGATAAGATTGTTGAAACTGCATGGAAATGGCATAAAAAACTGAATAGAAATATTTAAATAGCTATTTGAATTAATTATTATTTTTTTTAAAAGTTTTATACTAAAATTTCATGTTAGTATTGTTATAGTAGCTTGTAATTATATAGTTTGTATTTTATTTTTTTAACATTAAATCCATGATACTGAATTTTCTCTTTTTGGAAATACTTTGATTTTGTGTTGTAGTCTTATCCATCATAGGGGGAATAGCTGATTTTAAAAATTCTTTATTAGCTCTATCACTTACATTTTTAAAGATCATTTTATATGCTTCACATTGAGGATCAACAGCTTTTGATGAGCCGGTAGCTACAATTCCATTATATGGACATCCTCCTCTACAAAATTTAATATAAGTACAAGATTTACAATCTTCATCAACAAAATCTTTAAATTCTTGGAGTTTTTCCCAAGGTTCTGTCTTTTTTATATTTTCCATTGTTGGTTTATCTTTTACATTTCCCATTACATAATCAGACATTCCAACAAATCTGTAGCAAGGATAAATATTACCATCATGTCCAATAGCTAATGTATCTCCCATACAATCTGCAAATGTACATAAAGTCCCACGCCTAAGAAATGTACTTTTACAAATATGGTCAAAGTCCTTTATTTCTATTTTATCTAAATCATGGAGATATTTATCTAAAAGATCGATTAATAGCTGTCCGTGATCTTCTGGTGCTAATGCCCAGGGATCTGCATTATCGTCCCGCAATGATGGAAGGGCTGCATGAAGTTTTAAACTGTATTCATTTTTCAAAAAGAAATCATAGATTTCATCTTTGAAATCTTTTGAATAATCTGTAAATGTACAAATAAAGCTTACATTAACTCCATTGTCTTTAGCTATTTTATAAGATTTCATAGTTTTATCAAAATAGCCTTCTCCTCTTTGATAATCATTGATTTCACGAGGTCCATCAATACTTGTACTAATAGCTACATTATATTCTGCAAATAGCTTAGCTAATTTTTCATCTAATAACCATAAATTACTTTGAAGTGAAAATCCTGCTTCTTTATGTGTTGTTGCATTTTTAAGAAGTGGTAAAGCTTCTTTATAGAAATCATAACCTGCAAGTAATGGTTCTCCTCCGTGAAATGTAAAATGGACATAATCATCCCTAAACCCATCTAACCAACTGATAATTTCTTTAATAATATCTATATCCATTATTCCAGATCCTTTTTTAGACCCCCAACAATAGCTACAATTTGATTGACAATCAAGAGTTGGTATTATCATTACATGAAAAGTCATATTTTTCACTTTTTTATTGTTGATATTTATTTTGATATTAATTTGTTTATTCATTTAATCTTCAATTCATTTCTTTATTTTTTATTCATCCTTCTTCTTTTTCTTTATTTTTTTCAGAGTTTTTTTCACCAGTTTCAAAGATATGGCCACATTCATCACATACAACAGCTTTTAGTTCTGCATGAGCTTTATGTTCATCTAAAATTTTCCTCTGAGCAGTTTTATCTTTAGATCCGCATTTTGGACATTTTGCTAATAATTGTTCTAATTTCATATTTTATTATTTTGATTTTATAATTTAAATAGGTTGATTATTTGTATAATGTTTATATGTAAATATAATTATATGTAAATGTAATCATATGTCTATTT
>JAISIT010000038.1 GCA_031261915.1 Candidatus Methanoflexus mossambicus | reverse complement strand
AACACCTACATACCAAATAATAATAAAATCTAACAAATATATTTGTTTAATCAACTATTTAAACATTTTTCATAAGAAAAAAAATTAATCACCAAAATATTTGTGGGACAGCCTCTTTTAATAAATAAAATTAAATATAATTTTTATTTTAATAGTAATTTAATATTTTCTTAATTTAATATTTTCTTTTATTTTAGTGTTTTAATTGGGATCTTGATTTATAAACGGCTTTTTCCATGACATCAATTGGTGCATCATGTCCTGTCCAAATATTAAAGCTAACTGCTCCTTGGTAAATCAACATTTTTGTTCCAGGAATTGTTTTTGCTCCAGCTATTTTTGCTTCTTTAAGTAGTCCTGTGTCTATTGGATTGTATACAATATCATTAACAACTAAATCAGAATGCATCATATCTGCAATAGCTAATGGTTTATCATTGATATTAGGATATAAACCGACAGAAGTAGTATTTATTAAAACATCAGCATTTTTAAGTTCTTCTTCAATATTTAAAAGATTTCCATATTTAAAAATCATGTTTTCATTAAAATCAATTTTTTCTTTTATTTTGGAATTGTTTTGAGTATGTAATTGATTGGATTTATTTGATTGATTGGATTTATTTGATTGATTGGATTTATTTAATTGAGTTAATTTATTTTCACATTCATTAGATAATATTTTTGCTTTTTCATCTGTTCTGTTTAATATGACAAGTTCATTTATTCCAGAAATAGCTATTTGGAATGCTATGGCTCTTGAAGCTCCACCAGCACCTAAAACTACTACTTTTTTATTTTTAAGATTTATTTCTTCAGTAATAGCTTCAACAGCACCAATACCATCGGTATTGTATCCAATAGCTTTTGTGCATAATGTCTTTGTTTTATCATTTTGATATTCTTTAAAATGAATAGTGTTTACAGCACCAATCATTTTAGCCATAAAATCAATTTCATCAAGATATTTCATTACATTAATCTTATGTGGAATTGTAACATTATATCCAAGGACATTTAATGTTTTAGCCCCATCAATAGCTTTTTTTAAATCATCTGTTTTCACATCAAAATTTAAATAGGCATAATTTAAATTTAATGCTTTATAAATTGCATTGTGCATATTTGCAGAAATACTATGTTCTACAGGATGACCAATAAGTCCCATTAACTGTGTTTTTGAATTTATCATAATATCATTCTTTGTTTTTTATTATTATGCTTTTTTAAGAACTTAATTGTCAGTATTTTTAATAAATTTTCCATTTTGAAGCTCATCAAAAGCATTTATTAGTTCTGATTCGTCATTCATCACAATTGGTCCACCCCAAGCTATTGGTTCTTTTAATGGTTTTCCTGCAAATAATAGGAATCTTATGCCATTAACTCCTGATTTTACTTTAATTTCATCACCGTCATCAAAAATAGCTACAGTTTTATTTTCTACGTTGTTATTTATTTTATTATCTATTTTATTATCATTATTCATGTTATTTCCAAAGTATCCATTTCCTTCAAAAACATAGACGAAAGCATTATCTTCAGTATTTACAGGAATTATAAGTTCATTGTTTGGTTTTAAGCTAAAATCAATTAAAGTAGCTTTAATAAATTTACCCGTGATACCTTTATGTCCATTAAACTCTCCAGAAATTACTCTTACATGACCTTCATCAATATTAATTTCTTTAATCATATCATTTTTAATATCAAAGTAATTTGGGTCTGTCATTTTATCTTTTTTTGGAAGATTTAACCAAATTTGAAGACCAAATAATCTATCATCTTCTTTTGGCATTTCTTCATGCATAATTCCACTACCTGCTGTCATCCATTGTGATTCTCCTTTATGTATTGTTCCTCCATTTCCTAAGCTATCTTTATGTTCAATATGACCTTCTATGAGGTAAGTAATAGTTTCAATTCCTCTATGGGGGTGCATTGGAAAACCTGCAATATAATCTTCAGGATTTGTGCTATCAAAAGCATCTAACATTAAAAACGGATCTATATCTTTAACATTTTCATATCCTAAAACTCGAATTAATTTAACTCCAGCTCCATCTTGTGTGGCTTGTCCAGTTATTCTTTTTTTAATATTTTTAATAGTCATTTTAATCCTTAATTTTATTTTTATTTATTTATTAATTTTTAATTATATTCAATACTCTATTTTAATAAATTTTTAAATAAATTTAAATAGTTTAAAATATATAAATTATTATTTAATTATATTGTTATAAATACTGTTAATTATAATATATTTAATTTATTTTTTTTATATGTTTTTATTTTTTTTATTACTTTAATTAATAATACTATTAATTCTAATAATTTTAATTTTAATAATTTTAATTCTAATAATTTTAATTCTAATAATGATATATGTATATTTTGATCAAACTTTTTTTGAAAGTTTATTTAATACTAATTATCCATTTATAATGATTTAATATAGTGATTTAATGAAATTTAATAAACCACGGGGAACAAGAGACTTTTTATTTGAAGAAATGAAAAATAGAAAAAAAGTTGAAAATATATTGCGAGATGTTTTTGAAAATTATGCTTATCAAGAGATTAAAACTCCTTTATTTGAAGAATTATCACTTTTTACAACGAAATCTGGAGATCAAATAGTTGAACAGTTATATAATTTTGAAGATAAATCTGGCAGAGAACTGGCTCTTCGCCCAGAATTAACAGCTCCTGTTGCACGTTTATATTTAAATGAACTTCAAAAAGTAGCTAAACCATTAAAATTATATTATTTTGGGAGTTGTTTTAGATATGAAAGACCTCAAAAAGGGAGGTTCCGTCAATTTTGGCAATTAGGTTGTGAATTAATTGGTGCAAAGTTTCCAGAAGGGGAAGCAGAGATAATAGCTATGGCAGAAGATTGTCTTAATCGTTTAGGTTTAAATGAAGCAGAAATACATATAAATAACCTTTCAATTATTAGGAATTTATTTAAATCCTTTGAAATAGATGAGGACATCCAAGAAAAAATAATGATTCTAATAGATAAAGGAAATAAAGAATTATTAGTTTCTTCTTTAAATGATAAAGAACAATTTGACATTAATAATGATTTAGTTACTATTTTAATAAATCTTCTTGATTTAATTGGTGGGGATGAGGTTTTAGATGATATATTTAAGCTATTTAAAAATTATGAAAATTTAGATAATGTTAAAGATAGTTTAAATGATTTAGTTCAATTTGTAGATTGTTTAAAATCATTTAATGTTAAAAATTATAAAATCAATCCTTCAGTTGCAAGGGGCTTAGATTATTATACTGGTATTGTTTTTGAGATTTATATTCCATCTCTTGGGGCTCAAAAACAAGTGGCTGGTGGAGGATCATATAATCTTGTTAAACTCTTTGGAGGAGAAAGTGTTGAATCAACAGGTTTTGCTTTTGGTTTTGATAGATTAATGAATGCTTATGATGAGATTGTTAATCAAAAAAATAAAAATGATAAGAATTCGAATCAAAACAATGGCAATATACTTGAAGAAGCTATTGTTGATATTTATGTTGCTCCAATGTCAGATAATACAAGAGATTACTCATTTAAAATAGCTCAAACATTAAGAAAAGATAATAAAAAGGTAGAACTTGATTTAGCACAAAGAAAATTTAAGAAATTAATAAAAGCTGCAGATAAATTAAATTCTAAATATATTGTTCTCATTGGTGAAGACGAATTAAGTAAAAATAGTGTGAATATAAAGAATATGTCTACAGGAGAGCAAGAATTAGTAGCTATTGGTGATGTATCAGATTATTTTAACTCTAAATTATAATTTAAATATTATTATCAAATATTATTATCAAATATTATTAATATTATTAAATTTCTTAAATTTCTTAAATTTATTAAAATTACTACTAAAAATTACTATTATACTACTAAAAATTACTATTAATGTTACTATTAATAAAAATAATAATAAATAAATATTATATAATGGAGAAATTTTCATGGAAATTGATTTTAAGCATGAAAAAAATGGTGAAAAATTAGTAATAGCTATTGCTCAAGATTATGAAACTTTAGAAGTTTTAATGGTTGCTTTTATGAATAAAGAAGCATTAACTAAAACTATTGAAACAAAAAAAGCTCATTATTGGAGTACTTCAAGAAATAAATTATGGTTAAAAGGTGAAAGTTCTAATAATGTTCAAGAAGTTAAAGAAATATTTATTGATTGTGATGGTGATGCTATTTTACTAAAAGTCAAACAAAATGGTGCAGCTTGCCATATGGGTTATTATTCATGCTTCTTTAGAGAATTTGATGAAGATAAAATTAACAATAAACTAACTGATGGTTCTTTTAATTTAGATGATTTAAGTAATGATGATTTAAAAATTATTCAAAAAAGAATTTTCAATCCCGATGATGTTTATTAATTATTTTATAAATTAAACATTTGAATGTATTTAAATAGATTTTAAATTGGTTTAAATATTTTTAAATTAATTAGATTTTGAAATATAGATATAAATAACTATAAAATTATTATTTAATGATATTATGGAAAATAAATTAGATTTAATAGCTTTAAATAATGCTTATAATTCTTATTTAAATGCATTAAATTTTGCATTGGATATGGAAAATAATCCTATTGATAAAAAATACATTATGGAAACTGCTAAAACGTCTTTAATTCATCATTTTGAGGTAATTTATTCTGTTTCATTATCATTCCTAAAAAAATATTTAGAATTGAATATAAATAAAGATGAAATAAACCAACTCACAAATAAATGTTTGTTTATGCTTGCAGAAGAAAAAGGTTTAATTGATGATTTTGATATTTGGTTACATTTCTATAATGGAAGAAATAGAACATTAGATATCTATAATGAAAAAATTACTAATGAATTATATGAAATTTCAAAAGAATTTAATGAGTATATTAAAAAATTTATTTTAGCTTTAGAAGAATGATATAAAATATATAGATAATTATTATATTATCATATATATTTTTTTTATATTATTTCTCTCTTGATTTTAATATTTTTTTTAATTATTTTTTTTTAATTATTTTTTAAAATGATATAGGATATTGTTTTTAATACAAGGTGTAAATATGGAAACAAATAGATTAGAATCGTTTAGTGATGCGGTTTTAGCTATTATTATCACGATAATGGTTTTAGAATTAGGAGTTCCAAAGAGTGGAGACTTAGATGCTTTAATTCCTATAATTCCTCTTTTTTTAGCATATGTTTTAAGTTTTTTATATATTGGAATTTATTGGAATAATCACCACCACCTTATTAAAGCTTCAACTAAAGTTTCAGGGAAGATTTTATGGGTAAATCTTATATTACTATTTTGGATTTCTTTGTTTCCATTTACCACAGCATGGATGGCTGAAAATCATTTTGCACCATGGCCTACTGTGTTTTATGCTATTGTTCTTTTAATGGCTGCTATTTTTTATTATTTGTTGCAAAAAGCGATTATAAATAATGAAGATGATTGTTCTATATTACAACAAGCTGTTGGAGATAATAAAAAAGAAAAAATATCTATGATTTTTTATTTTATAGCTATTTTTACTCCATTTATTCATCCTTTTATTTCTCAGTTTTTATTTTTAGCAGTAGCTATATTTTGGATAATTCCAGATCCAAGAATTGAGAAAGTATTAGATTAAACTATTAAATTGTATTTATTTTTAACTTAATTCTCTAATTTATTAAATTAATTCTTTAATTTATTAAAATTATTTGTATTTACTTTATTAAAATTATAATTATCATAAAAAATATAATATGATAAAACGATTATTATGTCAAAAATTACTAAAGAAAAGCTTGAAAGAAAATTAAATAAAGCTATAAAAAATGGAAATCATGTAAAATTGATTAAAATAGCTAATCAATTATCAAAATTAGATCCTAATGATTTTGAATGGGAATTTATCAAAGGAAGAAGCTATATTGAATTAGGCAAATATGCTGATGCTGTTAAAGCATATAAAAATGCAATTAATAGAGATCCTACTAATAAAGAAATTTATCGTGAGGCAACATATGAATTAGAGTTCGCTGGATTATTTGATGAGGCATTAAAGATGATTGAAGAGGGTTTAAAAATTAATCCAGATAGTTTTAAACTTATTGAAGTTAAAACAATGTTATTCTATGATAATGATCATGAAGATGATGCTTATGAGTATATTGATAGTTTTTCACAAGATTATGAAAATTATGATGATTTACTTCTTTTAAAATCTCAAATGAAAGAAATGGAGGAAAAATATCAGGATGCAATGGAAATATATGATGAAATATTGAAAAATGGAAAAAATTCAAAAGCACTTCTTTCAAAAACTCGGCTGATGAAAAGATTAGGTTTAGATGATGATGAGATTTATGGATTTTTAGAATCATTTTATAATAATGAAAATTTAAAAGATGTTGCTATAATGTTAACTGCCAATACATATAGTGATAATGGAGAAGGAGAAAAAGCTATTTCTTTTTTAGATAATATATATGGTAATGACTTAGAAAATCCAAAATATAAATTAGAAAAAGGAATACTACTTTTAGATCTTGATAAACCTGATGATGCTGAAAAATATCTTTTGGAATATTTTAAAAGTGAAGAAATGGAAAATGAAGATACTCCAAATACATTTTTAGCAATGGTATATTCTGAGAAAGGATATTTTGATAAAGCTATTGAATTTATTGATGCAATTGATAAAGATAGTGAAGAATATGAAGTTGCAGAAAAGATTAAAGAAACTATTTTAGATAAAAAAGAAAGAAAGAATAAAGAATTTTTAGAAGAGCTTAGTTCATTTGATAGTGATAATTTGAATTTCGATAATGATTTGAATTTAGAGGATAATTTTAATAATGCTAACATAATGCCTTTTGAGAAGATGATGTATGAAGACTCTGATAATGAAGCATTTATATTAATTAATCAGGCAAGAGAAGAAAATAATTCTAAAAAAAGAGTTAAATTAGCAAAAGAAGCTATTGCTATTGATAAATATGCAATTGATGCTTATAATATTCTTGCTGAAGAATCAAATAATGATGATGAGACATTAAATTATCTTAAAACAGCTATTGATATGTTTTATGAAAGTAATGATAATGAATATCTTAAAGAAATTAAAGGTCATTTTTATGGTGTTGTTGAAACAAGACCGTTTATGCGAGCTATGCAATACTATGGAGAACTTTTAGATACATTGGGTAGAGAAGAGGAAGCAATGGAAGTTTTTGAATTAATGCTTGAACTTAATCCTGGAGATAATCAAGGAATAAGATATAATTTAATTAATTCTCTCTTATATTTTAATAAATTAGATGAATTAATGGCTTTAATTGAGGAATATGATGAAGAATCTACACAATTTTTATTTTCAAAGCTATTATGGGCTATTAAATCTAAAAAAGATAAAGAAATAATAGAAAATTATTATGTTAACGCAAGAAATGAAAATCCCCATGTTGCTCCATTATTATTAAACAAGATAAAATATCCTAAAAATTTCCCCACATATTATTCCCCAGGAGATATAAATGAAGGAGTAATTTATATTGCAGAATCTAATAAAAACTGGAATTCAAATAAAATGTATTTAAAAACATTAGAAAGATTATATAATAAATTTAAGTAATTAATTGAATAATAATTTAAATACGTTTATTAATTAATTTAATAATTTTATTAATTAATTTAATATTTTTAAGATAAATTAAAAATAATCATATTATTATTATTATTATTATTATTATTATTATTATTATTATTATTTGATTATAATTTAAGTATTTTAATTTCCATTATTTAAAATTATTATTAAAATTATCCATATTTACTATTTAAATCTATTAACCTAAAAAAGGATTATCATGTCAAAGGTTACTAAAGAAAAAATTGAAAGAAAATTAACTAAAGCTATAAAAAATAAGAATTATGAAAAAATAATTAAATTATCCAATCAATTATCAAAATTTGATCCAGATAATTTTGAATATTTAATAGTTATTGGACATAGTTATGGGGCTTTAGGTAAATATAATGCTGCTGTTGATGCATATAAAAAAGCCATTAATGTTGATCCAAATAATGAATATATTTATAATCTTGTTGTAGGTGAATTAGAATCACTTGAATTATTTGATGATGCTTTTGAAATTCTTGATTATGGTTTAAAGATTAATCCTGATAATTTTGAGATTATTGAAATTAAAACAACATTTTTATATGAATATGGCTATGATAATGAAGCTTATGAATATATTGATAGTTTTTCAGAGGATTATGAAAATTATGATGATATACTAATTTTAAAAGCAGAATTGAAAGAAAATGATGAGGAATATGATGATGCAATGGAGATATATAATAAAGTATTAGAAAATGGAAAAAGTTCAAATGCTCTTATGTCAAAATATAAGTTAATGTACTCATTAAATTTAGATGAAGAAAATTTAAAATTCTTAGAATCATTTTATTATAATGAAAATTTAAGGGAAATGGCTATAATGTTATCTGTATCTTTGTATCTTGAAATTAATGAAGAAAAAAAAGCTATGTCTCTTATTGATAATTTATATAAAGATGATTTAGAAAATCCACAATATAAAATGAATAAAGGATTTATACTTTTCGAAATGGAGAAATTTGATGAAGCTGAAAAATATTTAATGGAATTTTTTGAAGACGGAGAAATGGATAATGAATATTCTTCAATTATGGGATTAGCTATTTTATATTCTGAAAAAGGATATTATGATCGAGCATTGGAATTAATGGATACAGTTCCTAAGGATAATGAAGAATATGAAATTGTAAAAAATATTATGGATTCTGTTTTATATCAAAAAGAGAATTCTACTGAAAACTTTTTAGACAGCTTTAATGATGATTCATTTGATATTGAGGATTTCACTGATTATGAAATGAATATAATTCAAAATAATCCTTCACTAAAAAAGGAATATGATGAAATCATTAAATTGAAAAAACAATTAGGTAATGATAATGATAGAAATAAGAGAAATAAAACTATTAATAATAGAAATAAAACTATTAATGACGGGGATGATGAATTTAGTAAAGTTTTTGATATAGATGTTAATCTTAGTGAAAGTATTAATTTCAATATAGATAAAAGAATGCCTTTTGAGAAAATGATCTATGACGACTCTGATAATGAAGCATTTATATTAATCAAACAGGCAAGAGAAGAAAATGATTCTAAAAAGAGAGTTAAATTAGCAAAAGAAGCTATTGATATTGATAAATATGCAATTGATGCTTATAATATTCTTGCTGAAGAATCAGATGATGATGAAGAGAGATTAAATTATCTTAAAACAGCTATTGATATGTTTTATGAAAGTAATGATAATGAATATCTTAAAGAAATTAAAGGTCATTTTTATGAAGTTGTTGAAACAAGACCATTTATGAGAGCAATGCGACATTATGGGGAACTTTTAAATGTATTAAACAGAGAAGAGGAAGCAATGGAAGTTTTTGAGTTAATGCTTGAACTTAATCCTGGAGATAATCAGGGAATAAGATATGATTTAATTAATTCTCTTTTATATTTTAATAAATTAGATGAATTGATGGAGTTAATTGATGAGTATGATGAGGAATCTACACAATTTTTATTTTCAAAGCTATTATGTGCTATTAAATCTAAAAAAGATAAAGATATAATAGAAAATTATTATCTTAATGCAAGAAATGAAAATCCCCATGTTGCTCCATTATTATTAAACAAGATAAAATATCCTAAAAATTTCCCCACATATTATTCCCCAGGAGATATCAATGAAGGAGTAATTTATATTGCAGAATCTATTAAAAACTGGAATTCAAATAAAATGTATTTAAAAACATTAGAACGATTATATAATAAATTTAAATAATTAATAGAATAAAATAATTAATAGAATAATAATTTAAATAATTTTATTAATTAATTTAATAGTGTTAATACAAGTTTAAAATAAGTTACTATTTAAAAATTTTTTCCTAATATTATACTCCAATTATTTAGTTTCTTTCTTTAAAATTATTATTAAAATTATTATTAAAGTTAGTTATATTTACTTTTATTCCTTAAAACAAAAAAAAATCGATTATTATGTCAAAAGTTACTAAAGAAAAACTTGAAAGAAAATTAAATAAAGCTCTAAAAAATTATCTTATAGATGAGTTAAAATCCCTGGAATTAATAGATGATGCATTTGAAATCCTTGATGATGGTTTAAAAATTGATCCAAATAATATTATTCTTATGGGTGTTAAAACAGAATTATTATATGATTACGGACATACTGATGAAGCTTATAATTATATTAATAGCTTTTCAGAGGGTCATGAAAAATATGATGATATACTTGAGATAAAAGCAAAATTAAATGAATATGGCGAAGATTTTGAGGGAGCACTGGAAATATACACTAAAATATTAGAAAATGGAAAGAGTTCCCATGCTCTTAATTCAAAAGTTGATTTAATGATGAGATTAAAGTTTGATGATGATGAAATTTTAAAATTTTTAGAAACATTTTATGATAATGAATATTTAAGAGATACTGCTATAATGTTCGCTGCGAATTTTTATTTTAACACTGAAGGGGGAGAAAAAGCTCTTTCTTTTTATGAAAAGTTATATGATGGAGACTTAGAAAATCCAAAGTATAAATCCCATAAAGCCGATATACTTTTTGAGATGGGAAAATTTGATGAAGCTGAAAAATATATGGGTGATAATATACTTTTTGAGATGGAAAAATTTCATGATCCTAAAAAATATATAATGGATTCTTTTAAAAATGGAGGAGTACACGGGATATATATTTCAACTATGGACTTAGCTTCATCATATATTGAAAACGGAGATTATGATAGTGCAATAAAATTACTCGATACAATTTCTAAGGATAGTAAAGAATATGAAGCTATAAAACACATTAAAAAAGATATTTTAAATAAAAAAGAAAGACAAAAAGAAAATTATGCTGAAAAATTTTTAGAAAAAAATTCATGATAGTTTATTGG
Source organism: Candidatus Methanoflexus mossambicus (assembly GCA_031261915.1). GTDB lineage: Archaea > Methanobacteriota > Methanobacteria > Methanobacteriales > Methanobacteriaceae > Methanoflexus > Methanoflexus mossambicus. The sequence continues at coordinate 29,852 of JAISIT010000038.1, read as the reverse complement.
ATTTTGAGAGTGTTTGATTTAGGAGATTATGGAATCGATTATTATTATTAAAATTTGTATATTCAATTTTATTTTATTAAAATAAAAAAATGATTATTATGTCAAAAGTTACTAAAGAAAAGCTTGAAAGAAAATTAAATAAAGCTCTAAAAAATGATAATTATGAAAAAATAATTAAATTATCCAATCAATTATTAAAATTTGATCCAAATGATTTTAAATATTGGATGATTATTGGAAAAAGTTATGGTGCTTTAGGCAAATATGATGATGCTGTTGATGCATATAAAAAAGCCATTGATAGTGATCCAAATAATGAAGAACTTTATTATTTAATTATAGAGGACTTAGAATCCCTTGAATTATTAGATGATGCTTTTGAAATCATTGATAAAGGTTTAAAAATTAATCCAAATAATATTAATCTTATTGATGATAAAACAATGTTATTGTATGATCATGGACATGAGGATGAAGCATATAAGTATATTGATAGTTTTTCAGAGGATTATGAATATTATGATGATATACTTGAGATAAAAGCAAAATTAAAAGAAATTGACGAAGATTTTGAAAGTGCAATGGAATTATATACTAAAGTATTAGAAAATGGAAAGAGTTCCCATGCGCTTATGTCAAAAGTTGAGTTAATGGAGATATTAAATTTTGATAATGATGAAATTTTAAAGTTCTTAGAAACATTTTATGATAATGAAGATTTGAGAGATACTGCTATAATGTTTGTTATAAATTTTTATCTTCATAGTGAAGGTGGAGAAAAAGCTCTTTCTTTTAATGAAGAGTTATATGAAGATGATTTAGAAAATCCAAGATATAAATGGAATAAATGCACTATACTTTTTGAAATGGAAAAATTTGATGAAGCTGAAAAATCTATGATGGAATTTTTTGAAAATGGAGAAATAGAAGGGGAATATACTTCAATTATTGAAATAGCTGGACGATATCTTGAAAAAGAACATTATGATAGAGCAATAGAATTACTTGATGCCATTCCTAAGGATAGTAAAGAATATAAGGCGGCAATGATCTTTAAGAAATATATTTTAAATCAAAAAGAAAATTCTGCTGAAAAATTTTTAGAAAAAGTTAATTCTAATTCCTTTGATATTGATAATTTAGGTGATTATGAAATGAATATTATTCAAAATGATCCTGCACTTAAAAGAAAATATGATGAAATCCTTAAATTAAAAAAACAATTAAAATAGGAGAATAATATTAATAATAGAGCTAATAAATTTAATAATGATTTTGATATAATATAACAAATAATGATGATACGATGTTTTATGACGATGATGAAGAATATTTAAAACGAATGGTTTTAGATACAAGTGCTGTGATTGAAAATAGTGCTATTGAAATTATAGAAAAAGAAAATTTAGATTTTCCTGAAATAATAGTTCCTGAAGCTGTTGTAGCAGAATTAGAGTATCAAGCAAATAAAGGTAGATTAAGTGGGAAGAAAGGATTAAAAAACTTATCAGCACTACAAAAATTAGCAAATAATGGTGAAATATCAATTAGACTCACTGGAAAACGTCCAAATAACTATGAAATAGCTTTATCTAAAACTGGAGAAATCGATGCAATAATTAGAGATATTGCAAAAGGAGAATTGGCTGTTCTTTTAACAAGTGATAAAATATTGTCTCAAGTTGCTGAGGCATCTGGAATTCCTGTTATTTACTCTCCTCAAAAGATTAATCCAAATCAAAAACTTAAAATTCAAGAATTTTTTGATGATGAGACAATGTCGCTCCATTTAAAGGAAAATGTCCCTCCAATGGCTAAAAAAGGAAAACCTGGAGAAATTAAACTTGTTAAATTATCAAACGAACCCTTAAGTTTTGAGATTTTAGAAGATTTTGTAGAAGAAATTATTGAAAAAGCAAATACTGACTTTAAAACATATCTTGAAATGGATTTAGAAGGAGCTACCGTTGTTCAATCTCGTGATTTAAGGATTTCAATAGCTAAACCACCATTTTCTGAAGGTTTAGAGATAACTGCTGTTAGACCTGTTGCTGATGTTTCATTAACAGATTATAAACTTTCTGATAAATTATTAGAAAGATTACAAAATAGTGCAAATGGTATTTTAATTTCTGGATCTCCTGGTGCAGGTAAAAGCACATTTGCCCAGGCATTAGCTGAATTTTACAGCCAACATTTAAATAAAATAGTTAAAACAATGGAATCTCCTCGTGACTTACAGTTACCTGATGAAATTACTCAATACTCTCCATTAGAAGGAAGTATGGAAAATACATCTGATTTACTCCTTCTTGTCCGTCCAGATTTCACAATATATGATGAACTTAGAAAAACCCATGATTTTCATATTTTTGCAGACATGCGTCTTGCTGGTGTTGGAATGATAGGTGTTGTTCATGCTACAAAACCAATTGATGCTATTGGAAGAATTGCAAATCGTGTTGAATTAGGTGTAATTCCTTCAATTGTTGATACCAATATTTACATTGAAGATGGTGAAATTAGAGCTGTTTATGAAACAAAAATGACTGTAAAAGTCCCATCAGGAATGAAAGAAGCAGACCTTGCAAGACCAGTAATTGAAGTCCGTGATTTTGAAACAGGCGAACTTAAAAACGAAATATACACCTATGGAGAGCAGACAATTGTAATGGATTTAGATTTAATTGAAGACAATATTAATGATTCAAACAGTAAATCGAAAGCTATTAAGAAATCCTCAGTTGAAAAAATAGCTGAAAAAGAGATTTTAAGGGAAATTAAAAAAGCAGTCCCTAAATCAAGAGTTAATATAGAAATTGAAGACGAAAACAGAGTTGAAGTTTACATTGAAGAAAAATATATCCCTAAATTCATTGGAAAAGGTGGTAAAAAAATAGATAAGCTTGAAAAGAAAATAGGAATCCATATTGGTGTAAATCCTATTGATGAGCTTTATGATAGAAATGAAGAAGTGGTAATAGAGACAAATAAGAAGTTTGTGACATTATTCTTTAATAAAAATGCAATAGGAAATAGCTATGAGCTATTTGCAGACAAACACTACCTTTTCTCAGCAACTGTTGGAAAAAACGCCAGTGTAAAAATTAAACAAGGAATGGAACTTGCTGACGCTTTACTTTCAGCTATTGAATCTAATGTTCCAATAATAGCTAAAAGAATAGAATAATGATATAAATCTATTATTTTAATTGTTTATTTTATTTTTTAATTGTTTATTTTATTTTTTAATATTTTATTTCATTTTATTAATTTTTCCAATATTTTTATTTTAATATTTTTATTTTAAATTCAATTTTAAATGATAAATTAGTTAAAACTTAAATTTTAATAGTATTTGATATTTTTAATGGAGCAATATCTATGAAATATAGTTCTGGCTTGACAAAAAGACCATTTTGGTTTTTAGAATCTAAAAAAACTGCTAAATATATTTTAAATGGTTTAAATAAAAAAGAAATTATTGAAATAGCTATTAATGAAAATATTTATCAAGTTGAAAGTGAAAATAGAGTTAAAACTATTGTAAATGCAATTTTTACTCGTTTAAATAGTCTTCCAGAAATTATTATTCAAGATATTTTAAATACTGACGTTAGTAGTTCTAAAATTTTAGTTTTAATTTCAGTAATGAAAACAGATAAATTGTTTTTTGAGTTTATATATGAAATTTTTAGAAATAAAATAATTTTAGGCGATTTTAAAATTGAAAATAAAGATTTAAATCTATTTTTTGAAAATAAATCACTTCAATCAGAAAAAATAGCTAATTGGAAACCATCTATTATTAAAAGATTAAAAGGAGATTATATTAGAATTTTAATAAATGCTGGAGTATTACTTGATAATGGAGATATTAAAGAAATTAATATTCCATTAATAGATTTTAAAGTGGAAGATGATTTAAAAAATAATAATTTAAGTCCTTTTTTATATGCAATAACGGGAGAGCAATAAATTTTTGGTGTTAAAATGGAATTTGATGAAAAACTTAATCGTATACAATCTGTTATCAAACAAGATTCTTTTATGAAAAATACTGGACTTGGAAATGATATAGGGTTTTATATATTTGATTATGATCCAAAATATGAATTAAATGTTAGGGGACATATTAAATTTTTAAAAGAAAAGTTTAATAACAGTGACTTAGTATCATTTAAAATTGTTGAATTTGATTTATATGATATTATTGTTGAAATACTTAATGAAAAAGGATATTTAGAAAAAATTTTTAACTTAGAAGAAGAATATGGAAAAGATCATGTTCAAAAAAATATTAATCGGCTTTTAAAAATTAGTAATAATGATTCATTAATAATAAAACATATAATGGATAATATTTCAAAAGATTCAATAGTTTTTATCACGGGTGTTGGAAAAAGTTATCCGATTATCCGTTCACATGAGATATTAAATAATTTGCATGATAAAATTGATGATATTCCAATTGTGCTATTTTTTCCAGGCAAATATTCAGGAAATGAATTGGAACTTTTTTCTACAATTAAAGATAACAATTATTATCGTGCATTTCCATTAATTGAATAATATATAAAAGTTTAAATATTAATTATTAAATATTAATTATTAAAACGATTAATTAAATATTTAAAAGTATTAGATATATTAATTAATAATTTGATAATAGTTTGAATTTGAATTTAAGTAAATGACTGAGGAATTAAATGATTATTGAGAAGATGTTTAAAAAACCTATTGATAGGGATATTCAGGGAGTTATTAAAGCCAATGATACTAAACATATATATCAAGAATTAGATGAATATGTTGTTACTGACGAATTATTAAAACATTTTAGAGAGTTTTTTTCAAATTATGAAAAATCTATTGATGGGAATACCTCTGAAATGGGGGTTTGGATTTCTGGTCATTTTGGAAGTGGTAAATCTCATTTTTTAAAAATTTTATCGTATATACTTAATAATGAAGAGATTAAAGGTCGTCATGCTATTGATTTTTTTAAAGATGATGAAAAAATTGTTGATCCCATAATTATTGCTAATATGGAAAAAGCTACAAGTGTTTCTACTGATGCAATTCTTTTTAATATTGATTCAAAAGCTGCAACGGGTGGTTCAGAGAAATCATCTATCATTGATGTATTTTTAAAAGTTTTTAATGAAATGTGTGGATACAGTGGAGAACAAGCATTTTTAGCAGAGTTTGAAAGAAATTTAGATAAAAATCAGGAATATGAAAAGTTTAAAGAAGAATTTAAAAAAATTCATAAACATCATGAGGATTGGGAAAATGTAAGAGATGAATTTCTTTTTATTCACGATGAGATTGTAAAAACATTAATTAACACTGGTTGGAGTGAGGAAGCTGCCAAAGAATGGATTAAAAATGGTGAAAAGAATTATAAAATATCAATAGAAAAATTTGCAGACTTGGTTAATGATTATTGTAAAAATAAAGGTTCAAATCATCATATTGTCTTTTTAGTGGATGAAATTGGTCAATATATTGGAGATAACTCAGATTTGATGTTAAATTTACAAACAGTTACTGAAGAATTAGGGGTTAAGTGCAATGGCAAAGCATGGGTCGTTGTCACAGCACAAGAAGCTATTGGGTCTATGCTTGAAATTAAAGGACATGATTTTTCAAAGATTCAAGGTAGATTTAAAACAAAATTATCATTATCTTCAGCTAATGTTGATGAAGTTATTAGAAAAAGAATACTTGAAAAAACTGAAGATGCTGATGAATCATTACAAGCACTTTATGATGATAAATATTCAATGTTGAAAAATGTTCTTAATTTTACTCAAGATACTCCAGAGAATATTAAAAAATTATATTCAGATTCAAAGAATTTTGCTAATATTTATCCATTTATTCCATATCAATTTGATCTTGTTCAGAATGTTTTAGAGTCCATAAGAAAATTTGGTGCTTCTGGAAAAAGTTTGTCTCAAGGAGAAAGGTCTATGATTGCTCTTTTCCAAGAATCAGCTATTGCATTGATGAAAGAAGATTCTGGAATATTAGTTCCGTTTAATAAATTTTATGAACCAATACATAAATTTGTTGATTCCAACCATAGGAGAGTAATAACTAAGGCAAAAGATAATGCGAAATTAAAAAATTTTGATGTAGAAGTTCTTAAAATTCTTTTTTTAATAAAATATCTTAAAGAAATAAACGCAAATTTAGAAAATATAACTACTTTAATGGTAGATAATGTTGATGTTGTTAGAAAAGAATTAAATGATGAAATCAAGGATTCATTAAAACGTCTTGAAGAACAGACTTTAATTTCTAAAAATGGAGAAATATATTCATTCCTTACAAATGATGAACAAAATATTAGAAATGCAATAAAAGAAGAAAATGTTGAAGAAGGAGAAATCATAAATCATATTTCTGATTCAATTTTTGAAGAAATATATGAAGATTCTAAATTTAAATATGATAATAATCATGATTTTGAGTTTAATAAGGCAGTAGATTCTGTATATAAAGGAAATAGACAATCGGCAGATATAGGACTTCGTTTTATTACTTCATTGTATGATTTTCCAGATTCAAATAATGGCTCACAACAAAAATTTGGTAATGAAAATAATTCTTTAATTTTAAAAGGAATGTCTGAAAGTGATAATGAAGTGATTATTTCTTTAAATGATGATCAAGATTTTATTAAAGAAATTAGGGATATGCTTAAGACTAATAGATTCATAATTAAACACAAATCTTCAGCAGATTCAAACTCAAAATCTATTTATGATACTCTTCGTTTGGAATGTGATAATAAAAAATCAAGGATTGAATTTAAAATTGAAGAATCAATTAAAAATGCTGATATTTATGTTAATGGAATTAAAACTAATTTTGTTGAAAAAAATGCTGAAGATAGAATTAATGATGCATTAAACACTTTAGTTAAAAAAGTTTATTATAAATTGTCTTCAATTAAATCAAACCCTAAAGAACTTGAAATAATTAATAAATTAAAACAACAGAGTTTTGAATTTGGACAAGATCCTGATTCTGTAGCTGTTGATGATTTAATACATTTTATTGACTTAAAAATAAAAACATTTGAAAAACCAAGTTTAAAAATTATTTTAAATAGATATAAAAAAGCACCATATGGTTTTACTAAATATGAAATATTATATTTAATTGCCACATTATTTTCAAGTAAAAGGATATATTTGATTAAAAATAGTGAACAAATAACTCTAAAAAATAACAGTCCTGAAGATATTTTAAAATATTTAACTACAAAAAACAATCAGGAAACTATATTGATTGATAAAAAAGAAACAATTGATATTAAAAAAATTAATCTTGTGAAAGACATATTAAAAGAGTTTTTTGGAGAATCCTCTACTTTTAATGATCAGGAAGACTTAAAAGATAAATTTATGGAAAATATAAGTAAATATGATGAAAAACTTGATAAAATATTTAATGAATATACTTTAGAAAGTAGATTTCCAGGAAAAGAAATTATAAATGATTCAAAAGAATTATTAAAAAAAGTTAAAAGTATTAATTCAACAAAAGAATTTTTTGAGTTTGTCAATGAAAATGAAGATGAATTTTTTGACTTGCATGATAATTTGGAAGCAGTAATGAATTTTTTCGATGATAATCAAAATAGTCAAAAGAAGATATTCATTAAAGCATTAAAAACAATGGATTTATATGAAAAAAATGAATTAAATTTAAATAATGATAAAATAAAAGAATTATATGGTGAATTAAATAAAATTACTATCATGAAGAAACCTTATTCAAATATAAAAAATCTTCCAGAAATTTACAATCAATTTAATAAAATTTATGATAATATTTTAGAAAGTAAAAAAGAAGAGATTGAAAACAATATTGAGTATTATAGAATAAATACTTTAAATAAATTAAATGACGATAGTTTAAAAAATGAATTTGATGAAAAAGTGAATAATAAATTTGATTCATTTAATAAAAATTTAAAATCAAAAAATGATATTCATGGATTATCTGATTTCAAGGATTTTGCTAAGGATGCATATACTGATTTCAATAAAGAAATAGAAAATTTTATTAAAACATTTAATGATAAAACGGGTGGAGATATTCCATCAACTCCAAAATCAATTGAATTAAATATTAAAGATATTATTGATAAACCATCACTTTCAATACAAAATGAGGAAGAAATAGATAATTTTGTTGAAAAAATTAAACAAAAACTTAAAAAGGAATTTGAAGATCTTAAAGATGAAAAAGGTTCATTAAATCTAAGATTTTATGATATTTAATTATATTTAAAAATATTTAATCAATTAAAACATAGTATTATACTATGGAAACTATAGTTCAAATTTTCATAAAAAAAGAAACTTAAAAAGTTCAACTGCATCATTGTATAATTCAGCACTTAAAGACTACTCAAATTTCCATAAAATGAGTATTAAATCTCTTATTTTAGAAGCTGACAATGAAGAAGAGAGAAATATAAGAGAAAAAAATAGAACCATTAAAAAACGCTTAGAAAACTATCGAAACTATAAAATTGATAGTGGTTCATCAAGAGGAACTATAAAAAAGTATTTTGAAATAGTTAAAACCTTTTACAGACATCATGAAATAGTAATTCCTTATATTTCTACAGTTTACCTTAAAAAAGATTATCACGAACGATATGAAGACATTCCAAAAATAGAACATATTAAAAAAGCAATTAAATCAACTGATAATCTATTGGAAAAAGCAATTATCTTATTTATGTCAAGTAGTGGAACAGCAAGAAATGAGACTTTAAATTTAACTGTTGAAGATTTTTTTAATGCAACATCAGAATATTATGATAACAAGAGTAATAATGTTGTTTTTGAAGTTTTAGATGAATTATCTAATTTTAATAATATTATTCCATTATTTGAGCTTGTTAGAATAAAAACTGATTATCATTATTACACTTGTTGTAGTGATGAGGCAACAATAGCTATTATTGAATATTTAAAATCAAGAAAAAATCTAAAATTAAAATCAAAGCTATTTGATATTAATAGAAATAGATTTAATAGATTTTTCATGAGAATTAACATGGAAAATAATTGGGGAAAAGTAGGATACTATGGATTTTTTAGATCCCATGCCCTTAGAAAATTTCATGCCACAACAATTGAAGATAAATCTCTTGCTGATTGTTTACAAGGAAGAATGAGAGATAGTATTACTGAAAGTTATTACAAACAAAATCCTCAAAGAATAAAAGAAAGATATTTGGAAATTTTACCTAAATTAAGAATATCACAAGATTCTTTTGTTGTTAATAATGAATATAAATCATTACAAATTGAAAATAAAATACTAAATGAAAGATTAAATAAATTAGAACAAATAATTAATGAAATAAAGAGTAAATAATTATTTTTAATATTTTAAATTATATTTTACGTATAAAAAGTTAATAAAATAGAATATTGTAAATAATTTAGAGTTTTTAAAAAAATTCTAATTTATTTATTATTAATATTTAAATAAATCTAAAGCTATTATCAGTCATGGTTTAAAAATATTTAAATAATATGAATATTAAAATTAGTAATAAGAATATATTTTAATAATAAAAAATAAAATTAAAATTAAATATTTAAGTTTATAATTTATTAATATTCTAAAATTCATAATAATTATTTTACAGTTGAGGCAAAATAATGCAATTAAACAATATTATTAATCATAACACCATTTTTTTATTAGATGGAATAAACAATGGGTTTGCAATGCTAGTTGATTTTTTAAAAATATGTGAATCTCGTATTTTAAAAAATAATAATCCAACTGAAGTTAAAATAGAAACCTCTGATGATTTCACAGATAATATTTTAGAATCATTCATAGCTTTAGATAAAGTATTATCTATATATAAATTTAAATTAAACGATAATGAACTAATGAAAAGAGAGATTTTTTCAATATCTGAAATTCAAGATATGTTAAATTACTTTATTAATGAAGATAAAATTAAATTCCTTTCTAATAAAGAATACCTTTTTATAATATGGATTTTAGAAGAATATAAAAAGTTTATTTCTAATAAAATTAGAATAATGAATGATGAGTATTTAAACAATGAAGAAAAGTTTTTAATAGAATATGAAAAGATTTTCAACCAATATGATGAAATATTTGAAAAACAAAATGAAATATTTTATCTTCATTTCTTTTCATCAAATAAAAACTATGATGAAGCGATAAATGAAACATTCAAAATTCTTGGAAATGAAGTTAAGATTCAAAAATACTAAAATAATATAAAGGATGATTAAATGACAACTTTATTTTTTGATAATAATATTCCAATTGGGTATTGTTTTCGTTTAGATCCTCAAAATAAAAAAGCAAAAATAGCTTTTAATTCAAAATCATTAATATACTGGTCTAAAAATGTTAAATATGAATTCCAAAAATTTTTAAAAGGAAAATATTCCTACTTGAAGATTTTATCTATTCAATTAAATCTAAATTAAAGAACATTAAAGAAAAACTAGATAAAAACAAATTGATTGAAATTATATTTAGTTTAAACAATCAATATTTTACACAAAAATCTATAAACATTATTGTGAATAATATCTGGAATTCACCAGAGTTTAATGAAAAAGTTTTATCTGATGAAATTATTAAAAATTTAGATGAATATAAACGAAATTTTAAAAGAATAGCTATTAAACTCAAATCAGACTGTTATAAACAAATTAACATTCATGAAAGAACTAAACTTTATCCCAAAATAGAATCATTACTAAAAAATTGTGTGGATGGTAAAGATAGCTTAAAAAAATTAGGAAATGACATGAACATAATATTAGATGCTCATGATCTTTCATATAATTCAAATATTCTTAAATTAGCTTTTATCACAGACGATATTCCATTATTCAATTGTAAAAACCTAATTGAAACACATACAAAAATACATGATGTATGTAATCTCCACGAATATGATTTTTAGTTAATATCTTTCAATAAATTAACTTTTTTATTGTTTATTTCTATATTCTGAAATAATTCATAATTATTTTTCACCCCATCATCTAAATCAATAGCTATTTGTTTATTTGCAATATGAGATAATGCTTCATCATATTTTATAGTTTCTGCTAACTGTTTTTTAAGTTTATTAACTTTTTTAGTTAATTTATTTTTTTCTCTTTGATTAGTAGAGTTTTCTATTATTTTTTCATTATGGGAAATAGCTATTTCAATTGATTTTTGAGTTTTGTGAAGATAATCTGTTCTAACACAACTAACAGTATCTAATTTGTAACGATGAATATAAATTAAAGCTTTAAAACCATTTTCTTTACCACTATCAAATAACCAGTAAATTGGTCTTTTTTTATAATTCTTTACATGATCTTTGAAGAAATCCTTTAAGAAATAATTTCTTATTGTGTCACGATAAGTTTCTCCACCACCATCAAGTGCATTAGCAATAAATTTAATGTTTTCTTCAAGTGTATTCTCACCAAATGTAATTTTTAAAAATTCAACTAATTTATTAATAATATCATCTTCAAAGTATTCAGTATCAAGAATAGGAATGATATTATCATCATCAGGAATAAATGAAGAATATTTAGAAATATCCAACTTTCCACCAGCAAAAATTAGTCCTTCTTCATCTAAACAGTAACGACCAAACAAACAACCAATAAAATAAGATAAAAAACTTTTAATTTCATCTTTTGAATTTGTTAAAGCAATTGAAACATATTTATCCTCAACAACAGGAGATATTTTTTCATTTAAATCATACATATCTAAAAATATTTTATTTAATTTTTCTTCATTACTTTTAAGTTCATTAAACATTTCTTTTTTAATATTTTCATATTTTAAATAAGAATTTTCAAGATTATTTGATTTATATGTTAATAAAGGATTTTTAGTAAAATTCCAGGATGTTTCATTAAAATTCCAATCATTTTTAGATAATTCGATATTTTTTAAAATAAAATCTTCATAATATAGATTATTATTTAAAATGGGAATTAAAGACATATTTCCTTCAGTGTAGTTTAATGTGGGTGATAGTATGTTTAACACTTTTGAAGAAATTTTTGAGTTTAATAAACCTAATAAAAAGTTAATATTTTCATTTTTTGGAAATATATTCCCAGAAGCATTACCTAATACAAATCCTTTAGGAAAATATCTAAATGATGTATCGCTACTTGAAATTTTAGTCCAACCGATGTTTTCTTTAAAGTAAAAACTCGTATTTCTCAAAACAGACGGGCCAAAGTTTTTAAGTTCATAACCATCATTTTCATAGTTGATGATATATTCTTGATTACCATACCATTTACGAAAACTTCCACCCTTGTTATATGGGAACCATTTTTTGTGTGAGTTTTTAGCATCCCTAAAATCTTTCATTCCGAAACCTATTTTATTAATATCTACTTCATGCCATAACCTCAAAAATCTATTATTATCTGCTGTTGCAAGACCTTGCTTTACATCTGCTATATCAGATAGTTTTTTACCAACTCTAAAAGCATTTATAAGTTTAGGTTCTACCCAGTAAGCTATTGGTGTTCCAGGAATTGATGAAAAGTTTTCTGTTGAAGTTATAAATTCTTTCTCATGAGTTAAAAATGTTTTTTCTTTAAGTTTTTGAGAATTTTCATTTATTAAACGACAAAATTTCGATAAATAATTGTTAATTGTGCTTTTATTCATTATAAATGATGTAGCTTGAACCACTTCACCTCCAATTTCTTCAAATGCTCTTGGACCTAAATGTGCCATGTTTATTATTGTATTTCTTAAATATTTCTTTCTTAATTTTTCATAACTTGATAAAAACATGAAACTTTGTTGCGTAATCATAGCAAAAAATCCATTTTTTAATGTTAAATTTGCACATTGTTCTATGAATGTTGCAAATAAATCTCTTTTGGTGTTTGGATAATTCTTTTTTAAGTAATCAGATAGTTGTTTATTCATTCCACTTCCTCCCATGTATGGAGGATTGGTAATGACTACTTCGTATTGCTTTGATAAAATATTTGATTGATTAATAATGGATAATAACTTGTTTTTATCGAATAATAATTCTTGTTTATCTTTTTTATTTTCTATTTTTTCAATAATTTCTTTATAATTTAGTGCTTTTACATTCAATAAAGAACCATAATTTTTAGCATCTATGAATGTTTCTTTTAAATAGTTCAAATCTCGTTTTAAATCTTCATCATCTTTTGATATGTGGTCAATAATGTCTGATTTTATTCCATTACTTTCTTTTATTGAATTTAAATTTAATTTAACATCTTTTTGGAATATTTTTCTATGATATTGTCTTGCTTTCATCATTACTGCAAAATAAGCTAACTGATAAGCCCTATCATCTATATCTAATCCATAAATGTTGTTTTCTAATATTGAAATTGTCGCATCTCTTTTGTCATAGCCCTGTGATAAGTAGATTTGCATTAAAACATCAAATACATAAACTAATATATGTCCACTTCCCATACATGGGTCAATTACTTTTATTTCTTCTAATGGAGTATTTTTGTATTGTATTTTTAATGTTTCTAATTGTTTTTCTACTTCTTCGCTTTGTGGTGCTGATTCAAGATAATATTTCCAATTTTCTTTTAAACCAGTATCTGGATGTCCTTCAATCCATAATTTTCCTAAAGAGTTTTCTACCATGTATTTTACTATCCAATCAGGAGTAAATAACTGTGTTGCAGCTGGAATTCTTTCTTTAGATATTTTAACTCTTTTTTTAAGGTTTTTAAATGTTTCATCTTTTAATTCACTATTATAATATTGATATAACCATCCTATAATTTCTACTTGATCTTTAAAGTCTTCTTCAGCAATATTATCTATTAATTGTCTTATAATTCCTTCTGGTTTAGTAAATGAAATAGAAAATATTAATTCAGAGTAATCTTTTGTTTTTTCAAAGAGTTCTGGAAGAATTTTATTTAATTCATTGCATTGTTTTATAAATAAGAATTTAAATAAATCGTCTAATTTATTTTCATCTTTTAACTCATAGATTTTATCTTTTTCTTCTTCAGTTAAGTTTAAATCAATATTTGGAGCTTCAGTAATCATGTCTGGTTCTTTTTTACCTTTTTTTGCACTTGATAAAACCCTAACTCGTGTAGGCAGATAATTATTAACTTCCATGAATCTAATAGCTATAACACGATTAAACCAAGTATAAGCTATCTCTTCAATAATATTATCATAACCTTTATCATTTAAATCAGATATTAAGTTATTTCTTTGAGTTATTTCATCTAATTCGAGTTTTGTAGGTTCAATACCCCCAAAATTGTAGGTTTCGAACTTATCTTGTTTGTGTGATGGTTCTTTAATTTCATTTTTAGTAATTCCAATAAGATTTAATTGATATTTGATTTCTTCCCTTAATTTATTCCTAGAATCTATAGCAAAATTTTTAATAGCTGTTTTATCCATTATTAACAACACTCCACATATTATAACTTAAAAATGACCATTTTATAAAATTAATTTTATTAAATTATTAAGCAAAAATATTATTAATGTTTTTCTTGAATGTAAAAACATTTATAATCATATAATATTTTTATAAACATTCTATTTATATATTTATAAATTATTTTCTTGAATGTAAAAGCACTAAATTATGAAGAAATTATTAAAAAAATAGAAAATAATAATATTAAAAGTAATTTAGATGATGAGAAAAAAGAAGAAGAATCAATTCCATTACGTTTATTAATTGATTCTGCAAGAATTTTATCTCAAAAATATGATATTTTAGTTACAAATCCCCCATATATGGGTGGAAGAGGAATGGATAAGCCATTATCTGATTTTTTAAGTAAAAATTACAAGGATAATAAAAGTGATTTATTCTCAGCATTTGTTGAAAAATCATTTAGTTTATGTAAAGAAAATGGACAGGCAGGATTCTTAACCCCTTATGTATGGATGTTTATAAAGTCTTATCTTAAATTAAGAGAAAATATAATTGAAAATAAACATATTACCTCTTTAATTCAGTTTGAATACAGTGCTTTTGAAGAAGCAACAGTTCCAATATGCACATTCACATTTAAAAATAAAAAAGAAAATGCAACAGGAACATACCTCAAATTATCAGATTTTAGAGGTGGAATGAAAGTTCAAGAAATAAAAACATTAGAATCAATTAATAATGAAAACTGTGAATATTTATATGAATTTAATCAAAATAATTTCTTAAATATTCCTGGATATCCTATTGCTTTTTGGGTTGAACCTGAGCTTATAAATGCTTTTAGAGTTGGTAAAAAACTATCTGATATAGCAGATGTAAAAGTAGGACTACAAACTGGAAACAATGACAATTTTTTAAGATTTTGGCATGAAGTAGATATTAATAACATAGGTTTTGGAATGAAAGACTTTAGGGATGCTAAAAACTCACACAAAAAATGGTTTCCATATAATAAAGGTGGGGATTTTAGAAAGTGGTATGGAAATCAGGATTATGTTGTTAATTGGGAAGATGATGGTTTTGAAATACGAAATTTCAAAGATAAAAATGGAAAACTTCGGTCACGTCCACAAAATACTGATTTTTACTTTAAAGAAAGTATCAGTTGGTCAAAAATATCAAGTGGGAATATTGCTTTTAGATATTTTCCAAATGGTTTTTTGTTTGATGTTGCGGGGTGTTCTATTTTTACTGAAGAGGATAAAAAATATATCATGGGCTTTTTAAATTCAAAACCTTGTTCAGATATTCTTGATGCTATTTCTCCAACATTAAATTATGAAGTAGGGCATATTTCATCTCTTCCTCTTATTTTTTCAGAAGAGCATAAAAGAGAAATTTTAGAAAATGTTGAAAGTAATATAGAATTATCAAGAAATGAGTGGAATAATTTTGAATTAAGTTGGAATTTTAAAACACATCCTTTTTTACAGAGTAATGAAAAATTAATTTCAAAAGCTTATGAAAATTGGAGTAATTCTACTAATTCTATATTTTATAAATTAATGGAGAATGAAAATAGTTTAAATAATATTTTTAGTGAAATTTATGGTTTAAATATGGAGGATAATGAAATTAAAGAGAGTAATATTGCATTTAGAAATGCAGATTTAGAAAGAGATGTTAAAAGTTTTTTATCTTATTTTGTTGGAGTATTGTTTGGTAGATATTCTTTAGATGAAGAAGGATTATTTTATGCTGGAGGAGAGTTTAATACTTCTAATTATTCTTATTTTATTGAAAATAAATGTGAAATACCTGATAAAGACAATATTATCCCTATTTTAGATACTGCTTATTTTGAAGATGATATTATTGATTTATTTGTTAAATTTTTAAAACTTAGTTTTGGTGAAGATACAGTTGAAGAGAATATTAGATTTATTGCTAATTCTCTTGGAAATAATGGAAAAACCTACAGAGAAACCATTCGTAAGTATTTTTTAAATGATTTTTATAATGATCATCTAAGAAATTATAAAAATGTACCAATATATTGGTTATTTGATAGTGGAAAAGAAAATGGTTTTAAAGCTTTAATTTATATACATCGTTATAATAGTGATACTGTTGCTCGTGTGCGAACTGATTATTTACATAAAACTCAAAAATCTATTGAAATAGCTATTTCTATTAATGAACAGACTGATGAAGAAGAGAATAATAAATCAAAAAATAATGATAAAAATGGTAATTCTAATAATAAAGGAAAAGAGAATAATAACTTAACAAAAGAAATAACTAAACTTAAAAAACAGTTAGAAGAAACTCGAAAATATGATGAAGCTTTAGATTATATTGCTAATCAACAAATTGTTTTGGATTTAGATGACGGTGTTAAAGTGAATTATAAAAAGTTCCAAAATATTGAAGTTGAAAATAAAAAAATAAATCTTTTAAAGAAAATAAATAGTTAATATTAAATATCTTAAAGTAAATAATATAAAATGATTATATGGATATTGAAAGAATTCAGTCTAAATTATTGGAATTGTTTAATGGCGAAAACAGGGAAATAGTTTTTTGGTTTGATGAAAATTCCGAATTTCAAGAGGAAATAGCTAAATTAAATCTTGAAAATATTATTATTCATCATTTAACAGGTTCTAATTGGATTTACACTAAATATTTATTGGAAATTAAGGATAAAGAGAATAACTATTTAATTTATGCTCCTTTTGCCCAAAGTCAAGATAAAGATAACAATCTTGCAGATACAATTTATTATAGTAAAAAGTTTTCTGCAGATAAAATGTCTTTTATCTGTGATGAATTAAATATTCCTATTGGACATTGTGGAGTTATTAAGGAGTTTTCTAAGTTTTATAATAATCAAAAAAGAGTTGAAACTTTTAAATCATATAATATCTCTGATTATTCAAAAGAGAGTGTTGTAATAGCTATTCTTTCTGTTTTAGTTAAAAATAATGTATCTAATTTTGATGAAGTTTTGCAAAAACTTTTAACTGATGATAATCTTTTTGAAACTAATGAGTATTTAACTTCATTTAAAAAAATGAATGTTTTTGATGAATTTTACAATATCCTTTCCAGAGAATATGGTTATCTTGAGGAAAATCCTAATTTAAATAATCTTTTAAAATATTTGCTCTTAATTTATACTTCTATTCAAATTGATGGTGATGTTTCAGATACTTTTAAAATTGATATTTTAAGAACTACTGAATGTAAAGATAAAATTAAAAATGAATTAAATGAGTCTTGGAATAAACATATTCAGAAGTATGGAAATAATATTAGGGTTTTCATTAACAATTTAATGAATAATAGAGTATATAGTGAAAAACTTGATATTAATGCAAATAAATTAAAATTAAAAGGAAATTATTTCAAATTATCTGAAGATAGTTATAGAAACTGTGATGCTTTTAGATTCTTTGATGAAAAAATAATTAGTTATATTATTGATTTATTGAATACTAATAAACAATATTCTCCTGAAATTAAAGAGTTAATTGAAAATAGAAAAACAACTCATTATTATAATGAGTTTGTTAATCAATATCAATGTCTTAAATGGGTTAATTTTTTCATTAAAAACATTCATATTTTTAAAAATGAATCTAAACCTAATAAACCAGATGATTTAATATTTAAGTATTCTAATCAATGGTTTTTAATTGATAAAGCTTATAGAAAATTTTATTTTTATTATGGTAAAATTAAAGTTTCTAATAAAAGTGATTTTAATCCTTTAAAAGAATTAATTGAGAATTTATATCTAAATGTTTACTTGGATAAGTTATCTAAATTATGGTCTGATAATTTTAATAGCTATGATGATATTAAAAAGTATGATAAACAATATAAATTTTATAAACAAAATTTTAATCAATCAATAGATAGTAAAAAGTTAATTGTTATTATTTCCGATGGTTTTAGGTATGAATGTGGTGATGAATTAAAGGATTTATTAAATAAAAATCCTCAACGAGAAGCAGAATTAGATTTAATGATTTCCACTGTTCCATCAATAACAGATTTTGGCATGGCTGCTCTTTTACCTCATAATGAAATAGAATTTAAAGATAAAATACTTTTAGATGGAAATTCAATTGATGGAATTTCTAATAGGCAAAAAGTTTTAAATAGGTATTCAAATAAAGCTAAAGCTTTTAAATATGAGGATATAAAAAATTTAGGTCAAAGGGAAATAAGATCTGAATTTAAAGATTTAAATATTATTTATATTTACCATAATCAAATAGATACACGAGGAGATAATGCACAAACTGAGGATGAAGTCTTTGATGCCTGTGATGAGGCAATTAAAGAAATAATTCAAATAATACAAAATACTCTTAGTGCAAATTATATTGTTACATCAGATCATGGTTTTATTTATAGGGAAAGTTCTTTAAATGCAGCAAATAAGATAAATTTAGATAATGTTGATACAATTTCATCAAAAAAGAGATATTTATTGTCTAAAAATCAATTAGATATTCATGGAACTAAATCAAAGAAGATTAGTTATTTGTCTAATGATTTATATCTTACTGTTCCAAATGGAATGGATATTTTTAAATCTCCAGGTTCTTCTTTAAATTATGTTCATGGTGGAGCTTCATTACAAGAAATTATTGTTCCTCTCATTAGAGTTCATGCTAAAAGAGATAAAATAGAAAAATCAATAGTTAAATTAAATCTTTTATCTCCTGTCCCTAGAAAAATAACAAATTTAAACACAAATTTAAGTTTTGCTCAAGATAGATCTGTTTCAGATAAATTTTTAGCTTCTGAGGCAAAAATATATATTGAAGATAAAAATGGAGAAAAAATATCTGATGAACTTATTATTTATGCTGATAGAGAAAGTGATAATCCTAAAGATTTGGAATTAAAAGAAAAAATTACAATTAAAGATAAATCTTATTCAAAGGATGAAGATTTTTATTTAATAATTAAATATATGGACTTGGAAGATGGTAAGATAAGAGATGATGATCGTATTCCTTTAATTATTGACATAGCATTTGCAGATGGATTTGACTTTTAAATGGTGTTAAAATGGAAGAAAATTTTAATCAAACAAATGATGACTTGGACTCTAAAATAAATAAATACTTTCCAGGAAAGGTTGTTAGAAAAGATCTTACAAAAAAGATAAAAGAAGGGGCTAATGTCCCTGTTTATGTTTTAGAATATCTTTTAGGTAAGTATGCTAGTGGAGCTGATGAAGATGAGATTCAAAATGGTCTTGAAGGTGTAAAAAATATCCTTTCAGAAAACTTTGTTAGACCTGATGAGGCAGAAAAAGTTAAATCTAAAATAATGGAACATGGTTCATATTCTGTTATTGATAAGGTTTCTGTAAGTTTAAATCTTCAAACTGGTTTATACACTGCTTTTTTTTCTAATTTGGCAATACAAACACCTATTGATGAAAGTTATCCTCGTCAATTTGATAAACTTTTAGGTGGAAATATATGGTGTATGGTTACTTTTGAGTATCCAATTAATATTGTCAAATTAATGCCAATTCAAATGCCAAATTTAGATTTAGCTGAAATTTTAATTTTAAGGGAAAATTTTACAAAAGAAGAGTGGATAGACATTATTTTAAGATCTTCAGGTATGGAACCTACTAAATTAGATAATCGTGTTAAATGGTTACTTTTATTAAGATTAATTCCTCTTATTGAAAATAATTTTAATCTTTGTGAACTTGGTCCAAGAAGCACAGGAAAATCTCATGTTTATAAAGAGATTTCTCCAAACAGTATTCTAGTTTCTGGAGGAAAAACAACTGTAGCTAATCTTTTTTATAATATGAATACTAAATTAATGGGTTTAGTTGGAATGTGGGATTGTGTTGCTTTTGATGAGGTAGCGGGAATTAGTTTTAAGGATAATGACGGAATAGCTATTATGAAAGATTATATGGCTTCAGGATCTTTTTCAAGAGGTAAAGAAGATAAGAATGCCCATGCATCAATGGTTTTTGTTGGAAACATCAATCAATCTCCAGAGTCATTACTTAAAACATCAAGTTTATTTGATCCTTTTCCAGAGGAAATGAAAAACGACACAGCATTCTTTGATCGTATGCATTGTTATGTTCCTGGCTGGGAAATACCTAAATTTTCTCCTGAACATTTTACAGATAATTTTGGTTTTATAACAGATTATTTTGCAGAATTTATGAGAGAAATGAGGAAAAAATCATTCTCTGATTCATTTGATAAATATTTCAAATTAGGTAATAATTTAAAGCAAAGAGATGTAATTGCTGTAAGAAAAATGGTTTCAGGTTTAGTAAAATTAATTTATCCTAATGGAATTTATGATAAAGAAGATATAAGAGAAATTTTGACTATTTCCTTAGAATCAAGAAGAAGAGTCAAAGAACAACTAAAAAAGATTGGAGGAATGGAATTTTTTGAAATCAATTTTTCTTATATTGATAATGAAAGTTTAAAAGAAGAATTTGTAGGTGTCCCTGAACAAAGTAGTGACAGTTTAATTCCAGAAGGATTAGGAAAACCTGGTCATGTGTATACTGTTGCAGCTATTAACAAAAGTCAAATTGGGATTTATAAAATAGAAACTGAAATAGCTAAAGGAACTGGAAAATTCACTAAAACGGGATTTAATACTAAAGAAGTTAGGGATGCAGCAAATACTGCTTTTCATTATTTTAGAGCGAATGCTACCAATATTAGTGCCAGTATAAATCCAAAAACTTCAGATTATATAATGGAACTTAGTGATTTTAATGGGATAGGTGTTTCAAAAAGAATAGCTCTTGCTACATTTGTAGCATTATGTTCTGCAACATTAAATAAACCTGTTATTTCATCTACAGCTATTTTAGGTAGTTTTAGTATTGGAGGGACTTTAATTCAAGTAGAAGATTTATCAAATGTCCTACAAGCTTGTTTAGATAATGGTGCAAAAAAGGTTCTTTTACCTATAACTTCGGCAGGAGATTTAAGTTCTGTTCCTTCAGAATTAGTAGGGAAATTTACATTAATATTTTATACTTCTCCAGAAGATGCTGTTATTAAAGCATTATCCATGGAATAAAAGTTTAAATAATATTTAATTTAAATAAAATTCATAATTATAAAAATATTTAAATAATAGAAATATTAAAATTATTAATAACAATATATTTTAATAATAATAATAAAAAAAATATTGCATAATAGTTATTAAACTTTTTTAAAAATCTAAATTTATAATTACATTTGGGGATACTATGAATACATTTAAAAACAATGAATTTATAATTTTTAATGATGAAGGATTATTAGATGCAATCAAATCATTTTTTCAAATGCTTAGAGCAGTTCCAATAAAAATTCAAACAAAATTAAAGTCTAATTTAAAAAACAATTTTAATGAAAATACTATTTTTCAAGATAAAAAAGAGTTTAATGAAGAGGAACGATTCTATAAGATTGTCAATCAATTAATTGATATGATGGATTTATTATCTTATGAATTATATACTAATTATCTTTTTAATAATGAACTTACTGATTTTTTAGATATAAAATATATAACTGAATATACTCTTAAACAAGAGTTTAATAAAATTTCAGACAATAACATTGTTTTTCTTAATGATTTATCCTATTTATTCTTAGATTTAATCCAGAAAAAAATAGAATTGATTAAAGAAAATAATAATGATCAATTAGAGGATATTTTAAGTCAAAATTATTCAACAGATTATGAAAAATTTAAAACGGAATTGAAAGAATATAAAGAAGAATTTTATGATAAAATATTTGTTTTAGATGAAAAATCCAAAAAATCTATAATTAATTTATCTAATGCTTTAAAAGAGTGATTTTAATGGCATATTTTTTTGATACGAATATTTGCATTGGATACACATTTATGTGGGATCCATGGCATGAAAAATCATTAAAATCATTCACTACAAATGAAACATTATATTGGTCAAAAACAGTAAAAGATGAATCAAAGAAAAAACATTTATTTTTTATTAAAAAGTATAAAAATTTTTTAAATAAAATTATTTGGGAATTAACCTTTAATTCTAAGTCTAAATTATTAAATAAACAAGATATTTTAAATATAATAATGAAATACTTCCATAATGATAAAAATATCAATAACTTGAAAAATTCAATAAAACAAATATGGAATGAACATAATCTAAAAGAGAATAATGAAAATAAAGAGTTAATACTTTCTATTTTTAAAAATTTAATTATGGGGTTTGAATATTTATCAGAAAATCGCAGAAAACAGTTTGAAAAATTAGTTATTTTAAAAAATAGAGATAAAAATTATCCAGAGGTATTAAATAATTTAAAAAACAATGCTAAAAAATATAAATTAAAATGTCATTATCCCGATGATGAAATTATTCTTGATGCACATCATATATCTTTATTAATCAAGGATTATCTAAATTTTTTAACATCAGATAAATCAATAACAATTTATGGGAAAAATATGACAAATATTAATAGTTTTATTTATCTTAAAGATTTATAATCTATTTAAAATAAAGTTTTAGAAATTGAAACTAATGTTTTTTAAGTTTAATTTGTAACAAATTAATCAAATATATATTTTTTAGTAAATTAATCTTTTATATTAATATAAATAATAATGCAAATAGCATTATCAATAAATAGAAATTTAATAATAATAATAATAATAATAATAATAATAATAATAATAATATAAAATATAGCATTAATAACGATAATATCATGGAAGATAAAATGAAATTTGGAATATCTACTTTAGCATCAAAAAATGAAAGTATTGAGGACTTTTTGGATTTTGTAAGTGATTTAAAAACAGAATATTATGATAAATTTACCTGTGATGTTGATAGTAAATTTGCTGATATAATACTTGATAATATTGATAATGTTGAATTATTACTTGAATATCCTAATGATAATCCAGATATTGAAATTTTAGAATCTTATTCATTTAAATATAGTATTCATGCTCCTATTTCTGATGTTAATATCGCATCTACAAATAAAGCTATTTCTAAAACATCTATTAATGAAATTAAAAGATCTGCAGATTATTTAAATTCAATTGGTGGCGATATACTTGTTGTTCATCCTGGAACTGTTGCATTTTCTCAAAGGAGATTTGAAGATAAGGCAATTAAAATATCAAAGGAAGCTATGAAAATTTGTGGTGATTATGCTAAAGATCTTGGAGTTGAAATTTGTTTTGAAAATATGCCGAAAATTGAAGGATTTTTATTTCAAAACAGTGACGAATTAAATAATTTTCTTGTAGATAATGATTTCTCTATGACTTATGATATTGGACATAAAAATACTGTAGATGGAAAAACTAGTAGCTATTACAAATCAGTTAAACATATACATCTTCATGACAATGATAATGTTGTAGATGAACATCTTTCGTTAGGTGATGGAAAAATAGACTTTTTAAATTTCTTTAAAACTTATGATAATCATAATTTTAATGGTGTTTATGTTTTAGAGTTAAATGATAAAGAATCAATATTAAATAGTATTAATTATTTTCTTACAAATCATTACAACTGTGATTGAGTTTTAATAATTGTATAATTTGTATTTTATTTGGTGTATGTTAATCAAATAATTAATATTAAAAATATTAAAAGTATTAAAACATACAAAACATCGTAAAAAAAGATGTTTGCGATGTTTGTGAGGTTTTATTAATAAAAGAATTATTTGTATTATTTTTATTAAGTTTTTTTAGAAATATTTATAACTTATGCAAAACATACAAAACATACAAAACATCGAAAAAAAAGATGTTTGCGATGTTTGTGAGGTTTTATTAAAAATAATGAATATAATTTCAAAATATCTATTATTTTAATTTAATATTTAATTTTTAATAGTTAATTTTTAATAGGTTATAATTTATTTTTATTGGGGAATAATAATGAATCCATTTAAACGAAGAACAGGAGTAATTCCTTCATATTTCACTGGCAGAGAAAAAGAATTAATTGAATTAAAAAGAATTTTTAATGCTACAAAGAATGGAGATTCTGGAAATATAATTCTTTATGGTCCTAAAGGTATAGGAAAAACATGTTTATTATTAAAATTTCAAGAATCACTTAAAAGCGAAAAAAATGCATATACATTAAGAATTCCTTTAATCGAAGGAAATTTTAATGATATTTATAATTTAATTATTGATAAAGCTGCTGATTCATTAGACATTAAAGTTACTAGTATTTGGGATTCAATAAAAGAAATGGGTGTTAATGTGCCAATTATTGGTGGTTTTACATTATCACGAGATATTCCAGTCACATCACCAGCAGTAGCATTAGAAAAAATTTTTAAAATAATATTTGAAAAACTTGAAGGAAAAAATCCAGTTTTAGTTCTTTTATTTGATGATTTACAAAGGATTTTAATAAATGAAAGCACTCAAAGAATATTAAGCATACTTCAAAATGCATTAGTTGAACTTAATCTTGAAGATAAGAATATAATGTTTGTTGCTACTGGATCCTATGATATTTTCTCTAAAATTCAAGAACATACTGATTCAGCTGTTAGAATTTTTGATCCCTATGAATTAGAACCATTATCTCTAAAAGAAGTTGAAAAAGCAATAAAAATCCCATCTAAAAAAGAAGGAGTAATATTTAATGATAATGTTATCAAAAAAATATACTCTGTTTGTGAAGGAAATCCTTATTATCTTCAAGTTATAGCTCATAACTGTTTTAAAGAAGCTATTAATAATGAAGTTAATCTTAAAATTTTTGAAAAATCATTTCCTAGTTCTTTAAGCTTTTTAACACAAAGAGAATTTAGGTATATGTATGAAAAATCATCAAATGAAGAAAAAAAGATTCTTGCAATTCTTGCAGAAAGTAATCAAGAGGTTTTAAGTTATAATGAAATAAAAAATAGTAATTTACTTCATTCAGAACCATCAAGAGTTTTAAAAGGTATGGTTGATAAAAATCTTATTATTAAGCAATCAAGAGGAAAATATAAACTTAGAGACAAATTATTTAGAGAATATTTAAAAACTTTAAAACCATATAATGAAAATGGAACATTATCCCATTAAATGATTTTAATTGTTTATTTTTATTAATATATATTTATATTTACTTATTTTCTTATTTTTTCAATATCTTTACTTTTTTTATTTAATTATTCCTTTAATTTTAATTCTTTTGTATTTATTTTAATTATATTTCAATTATATTTTATTTATAATTTTAATTATATTTCATTTATCATTTAATTGTATTTTAATTGTATTCTAATTATTTTTTAGTATTATACTTATTATTTTAATAAATAGAGCCTATAATAAATTTAATAAACAATATTTTGATGATTTTTATGGAAAAAACTATTGAAGAATTAGAAAATAGAAAAGGAGCTAAAAATAGAGATGAAGTTCCAAAACAAATAAAGATTTTATTAAATGAAGGAAAAATTGAAACAGTGAATTTAATTGAATCATTAGTGGTTAATCAAGAAAAACTATTAAAAAATGTTTTATCTGATTTAAATATGATTGATATTGATGATTATTTAAAACCTGTGATAAATGAATTAAATTCTTTAAAAAAGAAAACATATCCTAAATCTATTATAATTATTGGACAAATATTACTTGATATTTCAAATAAAAAGAATGATTCAAAGCTATTTGAAAAATTAAGTAAACATAAAAGTGATATAGTGCGATCATGGGCATGTTTTTTTGTTGGGCATAATGAAAATTTAAGTTTAAATGAAAAATTTGAATTAATTAAACCCTTTGCAAATGATAAACATCACTCTGTTAGAGAATATGCGTGGATGGCAATGCGTGATGAGATTTCAAAGAATTTAAAAAAATCAATAGCTATTTTAGCAAAATGGACTAAAATGGAAACTAATTTTCGCCGTTTTGCAAGTGAAGCAACAAGACCTCGAGGAGTTTGGACAAACCATATTAATAAATTAAAAGAATCTCCTGAAATGGCTTTAGCTATTTTAGAACCCTTAAAATCAGATAAAGAAAAATATGTTCAAAATAGTGTAGGCAACTGGTTAAATGATGCAAGTAAATCAAAAGGAGAATGGGTTAAAACAATCTGCAATCGTTGGATAAAAGAATCACCAACAAAAGAAACAGAAAAGATAATTAAACGAGGATTAAGAACTATTTCTAAAAAATAGCTTTAAATATATTTGAATTGTTTTAGATTTTTTAGATTTTTTTTTAGATTTTTTTTGAATTGTTTATTTTTTAAGATAATTATTTATATCATTGTTTATAAATTAATATCATATAATAATTATTAAATCTATGATTCATTGTTTTATTAATAATTCAGTTAAAATATTTTTTATTAACTCTTAATTAAATAATGGTCACGATATTATAGGTGAAATTATGAGTCTTATTGAAACAAAATTGAATTTTGAGGATTATTTTTTAAAAGAAATTGAAATAGAAGCTGAAAAAGAAGGTTCTACTTTATCAGAATATATTAAAGATGCAGTCAAATCAAAATTAGAATCTAATAAAAGTGAAACTATTGAAGAGAAGGTAAAACGATTGAGTAATGGTAAAATAAGAGTTATGGAAAAACCAAATATTCCAGAAGAATATAGAAATATTAAAATCGATGATATTATTGGTTTAGGTTCAGTTCCTCCAGAAGAAGAACCATTTGATGTTGTAGAAATCGTTAGGAAAGTTGATGAAGGAGTTTAATCATGATTTTCTTTGATACTAATTTCATTGTTGCATTATATGTTAATAAACTTAACAACGGTGAAAAACACAAAGATCATGATAGAGCAATTCAAATATGGGATGATTTAAAAAATGAAAAAGAGAAATTCATATCTAATTTAATTATCATTGAGGTTATGAATGTTTTAAATATTAAATTAAAACAAAATAATGATTTATTAAAAAAAGTTTATTATGCTATGTATGATGACTTTAAGATATTGGACGATACTTTTTTGTATAATTCTGGTTTTAAAAAACTTTTAAAATTCAAAAAAAGATTATCAATTAATGATTGTATTTACATGTCTCTTATGGAAGAATTAGGAATAAATAAAATTGTTAGTTTTGATACACATTTTGATTATAGTGAAGAGATAATAAGAATTCATTAAATAAGTTAAATTTTTTGAAATTGCTTAATGTTTTTTTTTTAAATTTTAATAAATTAAGTTAATTATAGTATTTAACTAAACTTTTAAAATATATATGGTGTTGAAATGGATATGCCTAAATTGTTGCCTAAAACTATATCTTCATTTAAAGGAATAAGAGAAAACAATTATATTTATGTTGATAAAACTAAAGAAATTTATAATCTAATCAAACCAAAACAAAAATATTTTTTATCTCGTCCTCGTCGATTTGGAAAAACATTACTTATTAACACATTAAAAGAATTATTTGAAGGAAATAAAAAATTATTTGAAGGATTATACATCTATGATAAGTGGGATTGGGATAAAACATATCATGTTTTAAAGATCGATATGAGTGGTAGGGATGTTAGAACTCCTGAAGAATTTAAAATATCATTAAATGGATTCATTGATGTATTAAGTGATGAAAATTCAATTGAACTTAAATTTACTAGTTTAAAAGATAAATTTGAAGAGTTAATAAAAAAAATAGCTATTCAAACTGGAAAAGAACTTGTTATATTGATCGATGAATATGATTTTCCAATAATTGACAATATGAGTAATATAGAAGTTGCAAAGGAAAATAGAACAACATTAAGTGATTTTTATCAAGCATTAAAAACATCAGAGGAATATATACATTTTACATTCATAACAGGAGTAAGTAAATTTGTTAAAACAACAATATTCTCTAAACTAAATAATTTAGATGATATAACAATAGATTCAAGATATTCTACTATTTGTGGCTATAGTAAAAAAGATTTAGAGGAAAATTTTAGCTATTATATTGAGAGTTTAAGTGAAAAACAAGGTGACAGCTGGGATGAAACAATTGCAAAAATAAAAAGCTGTTATGATGGTTATTCATGGGATGGTAAACACTTTTTATACAATCCAACATCAATAATCAGCACATTAAACAAACAAAAATATAGTAACTACTGGTTTGATACAGGAACACCAACATTTCTAATGGATCTTGTAAAAGAAAATAAAATGGATATAAAAAGTTTAACTGATTCTAATTTATATTTTAATGGAGAATTCCCAACATGGGATTTAGATGATATTGATTTTACAACAGCCCTACTTCAAACAGGATATTTAACTATTAAAGAAAATACAAAATCAATCATTGGAGAAGAACAATATAACTTAGGAATCCCTAATAAAGAGGTTAAAAGTTCATTATTTAACTATCTTATTGCAGCATATACAAATAACACACCAGAAACAATGAATAGAATTCGCAACAACTTTTTAAGCTATTTAATTGCTTATGATGAGAATAATTTATCAAAAACCTTGGATATGTTTATTGGAAAAATACCATATCACTCACAGATGGATAATTGGAAGAATTACCAAGGAATATTCAATGGATTCTTCTTAGGAATGGGATTAAATGTCCAATCAGAAGAAGCAAACTCACAAGGAAGAATTGACTACATACTAAAATTTAAAGACTTATGTATTATAGTAGAACTCAAATACTCCCAACAAAAATCATTTAAAACAATGTTTAAGGAAGCATGGAGCCAAATAACTAAAAAAAGATACTACCAAAAATATCAAGATAAAAATTTAATATTAATAGCTATTGCAATAAAAGACGGCAAAGCAAAAGAAGTCCAATGCCAAATAAAATCCTTAGATGACTTAAAAGAACAATAAACTTTATTTTATTCTATAAATGCCATTCAATAAATTTTTTTCTTAATTTAACACTATTTATAGATTCTTTAGCATTTATAAAAACCCCACCATGATTGTTGTGATTGGTTTCTACAATATTAGAATTTATACTATCTTTTTTAATCCTATCTATTTTCACTATCCAACATTAATTTTTCAGATATTTCGATTTGATTTAACTTTAATTCTTTTTTAAAGTATTCAATTGTTTAAAATCATTATTATTTAAATTAAAATTTATTTTATTCTTATTATCCTTCATTAAATTCACCAAAGTAATTTTAATTAAATTAATATTCTTTAGTAATATTTTAAATATTGGGTCTGTCCCATAATTCATTTTTTCGAATGTTATTTTTATTTATATCGTGGGTTGGTTAAGTTTTGAAGATTTTTTTCTTTAATTTTTTTTATAGTTGAAATTAACTGTTATTTTT
>JAISIT010000036.1 GCA_031261915.1 Candidatus Methanoflexus mossambicus | reverse complement strand
AACACCTACATACCAAATAATAATAAAATCTAACAAATATATTTGTTTAATCAACTATTTAAACATTTTTCATAAGAAAAAAAATTAATCACCAAAATATTTGTGGGACAGCCTCTTTTGCTTAAAAAAAATAAAAGCAAATAAATTTAAAAAAAATCATTTTTAGAATATTTTATTTATTCTTTTAACTTTTTTTTTAAGATTATCTTTGTTTTGAAATCTAACTAATGGTTTTGCTAAGTGTCGTCTTGCAGAAACTGGAGTTTCATAGAATTTATTTTCTTCAAGTTCTCTATTTTCTTCAATAGCTATTTTTTCTCCATCACGAAGTCTATGTCCACAGTTTTTACATTTAAATCCTTTACCAGAACCTGCAGAAGTCATTCTTTTACCACATTCACATATTGGATTTTCATATTTGATGATTTTTTTAAGTTGAATTATTTTTATTTTTTCAATATTAAAACTTTCACCACAACCAATACCTCCATAAAGTTCTACAATATCTCCTTCTTTTAATTTTTCAATTATTTTTCTAAAATCTTTTGTTGGTTCAAATGCTGCGGCTTTAATTTTTCCATAATCATCTTTCAATGTGAAAAAAACATGTCCACCTTCAATTACATAAGGATTTTGACTAACAGTTCCTTTTACAATGTATGATCCATATTTTTCCATATCTACTATTTTATCTATTTTTTTAAGATGCATATCTGTATGTTGATTAGTTTTATAAATCATGTAACCTTGAATTTCTTCATTAACCTTAACAAGATCTTTAGCTATTTTTAAAACTTCTTTTGATTCTCCTCTAATGCCATAAAGTATTGGACATGATGTATGGGGTTCAATAGCTATATATTCATTGTCTATATTTTCAAAAGTATTTGGATAAGTTTTTTTATTCATTAAATAAACTGATTTTTCATCTATTTGTCTTTTCATCCCATAATTTTCTTTAATTCTATAAGTTAAAAGTTCATAGGTAAAATCTTCAAGAGGACAAGCTATTGCAGCAATAGAACCTATAATTCCCCTTCCAAGTTTTAATTTATAAATTTCTGCCCCAATTTTTGCTGCGAATTCTTCTGCTTCTTCTATGGTTATTATTGAATGAATAGCTTTAAGAGCATAATTCTCCATTTCTTTTGTGATTTCTCCTTCATAAAAAACCACTCCAGGATTTGTATTTTTACATTCAATCATTGATAATTCATCAATATTCTTTTTTACAATATTTTTGATAATTTTTATTGTTTTTAATTGTTTTTCATTGTTTTTTTTATTATTTTGTTCATTGTTATTGTTTTTTTTATTTTCATTATTTTCATTTATATTATTTATATTTTTATTACATTTAATTATATTATTATTCTCATTATTATTCTCATTATTATTTAAATTTATTTTAAATGAAACTGCACCATTTCCACGTGTTTTAAATCTTGCAAATGGGTTTAAACGAATTAATCGAGGAAAATCTTCTATTTCAATTCCTTCCTCTTTTAAGTCCATTATTATTTTCCATCCAAGATAAGTTGTGCACATTCCATCTGGAGAATCAGTATCATCTATTCCGACATAAAAATATTTAATAAAATCACCCTTTTTTTAAAGTATATTCAAATTTTATCATATACCTAAAATAAAATACCATTGGTTGTTATTTTTATAAAAAATTAAATAAAAATAATAAAAAATAAATAATGACTATGAAACATTTATTATTTAATAACTAATTTTAATGTTTAAGAAAATTTTTTATTTGATTAAAGCCACATTTTTTGACATTTTTTTCTTTTTAGTTTTATAGTTTTAATTTTAATAAAATATATATTTTATAAAGTTAATATATTTTAATATTCTAAATTTAATTTTAATATTTTATTTTTATTAAAATATAATTAGATTGTAAATAATTGATTGTAAATAATTAATTAAAATAATTAATTAAAATAAGTATAGAATAATGAATTGATTTATTAAAATTTTAATATATGGAGACTTCTATGAATTTAAGTGATAGAACTAAGATTATTATTGAAATTAATAAATTATTATATGAAGAAGGTTTTGAAACATCCAATATATATGATAAAAGTTGTTTTGATATGTTTGCACGTAAAAAATTACTTTTATTGTTATTAAAAGTTCTTGTTAATATAGATAGTCTTAATCAATCTCATGTTCATGAAATAAAGAAAATATCAAATACTTTTCAAGCATCACCTCTTGTTGTAGGTTTAAAATCTAAAAATCATATCTTAGAAGAGGATGTTGTTTATGAAAGATATGGAATGCCAACAATAGCTCTTGAAACATTAAAAAATATTATTATTCATGGAGAATATCCAGAAATATTGGCTGATAGGGGAGGATATTTTGTTCAAATAGCTGGAGATTTATTAAAAGATTATAGAACTGAATTTTCATTGTCTCTTAAAGAATTAGCAGATTTAGTAAAGGTTTCAAGAGAAACAATTTATAATTATGAAAACAATTTATCTCGTGCAAATCCAGAAACAGCTATTTTGCTTGAAGAGTTATTAAATATGAAAATAACCTTAGATATTGATGTTTTTCAACCAAAAAAGTTCGAAGTTGAAGAAAATGAAGTTTCTAAGAATGAAAATATTAATGATTTAAAAAAATTAGGTTTAGGGGTTGTTTCAACTAATAAAACTCCATTTGATGCTTTAGGAAAAATTGAAGCTAAAAAAATTAATGATTCTTTTATTACAAGTTTAGATGACAATAAACCAACAAAAACTCTACATAATGTAGCTATTTCTCTTAAAGATTTATCATTAATCACTGGTTCTGATTCATTTTTCATAATTAACAATGAAAAAATTAAAGAATCTTTAGATGGTATCCCTGTTATTAATAGTTGGGAAATTAAAGAAATTGATGATAAAAATGAATTTTTAAAACTTGTTAAAGAACGCAAAGATAATTAAATGCTTTTTTTTTAATTGAAGTCATTTTTATTGTAATTTATTTTTTATTCTAATTTATTTTTATTTTTCTTTTAAGTTATTTATTGTAAATTTTATTGTAAATTAGATTCTAATTTTAAATATTTTGCTTTAACAACATCATATCCAATTTCATAAAATGGACAAGCTTCAATACAATAAGTACATCCTTGACTACATCCAATACAATTATCTTTAATTAAATCTGCTTTTAACAAAGTGTTTTCTTTTTCTATAAGTGCATTTTGAGGACAAGATCTAATACAGCGACTACATAGTTTACAATAATCTTTAATCCATTCATGTTCATTTTTTGAAGAAAATGGTAAATTTTCAATTGAAGTTAATATTGCAGATATTTTCATTCGAGGACCTAATTCTGGACTTATTAATAATCCACTTTTTCCTGTATATCCTAAGCCAGAGTCATATCCTAATTTTGTAAGGTCAATTAAATCTTCTTTAGGATGAGCTATTTGGGTTTGGAAACCTTCTTTTCTTAATTCATCAGATATTAGATATGTAGCATTTCCAAATTTTTCATATAATTTATCATTGAACTTTTTAGCTTCATCGCTTGCTTTTTTATTAATTATATCCATTCCAATTGCCATTGTAAACACAATAGCATTAGAATAATTTAAATTATGGTTTGCTTTTAAAACTTCTTCTGGAATTTTAACATAAGATATATTGACAATATCTAATTCTTTTGCTTTTTTTTCTATATTTTTAATAGTTTCTATATTTATTTCTTTTTTTGGAGTTTTTGGGTTTCGAATCATAGATTTATCATTTATTGTAGATTTATCATAACATCCACAACATTTTAAATCTTTTTGTGGATTTAAAGTTTCTAAATCTTTTAAATCTTCTTTTTCATTACAACATGTATTATTTTTCATGAAAAAATCTCCTTATTTTTTTCTATTTAATTAATTATTTCATTATCTTTTCTATTTAATTAATTATTTCATTATTTCTTCTATTAAATCTATTATTTTATCGTTATATAGAGTATAATAATTCCATTTTCCATTTTTTCTAGATTTCAATATTTTTGCTTTTTTTAATAATGTAAGATGATGTGATATTGTTGATTGAGGTTTATTTAATGTAGAATTAATATGACAAACACATAATTCACCATTTTTTAAAAGATAGATAATTTTTAATCTTAAAGGATCCGATAATGCTTTTAAAATTTCAGACATATTTTCTAATCTATCCTCTGAAGGTATTTTCTCAATTAAATCATTTAATTTTAAATCATTGCATTTTTGTAAACAATCATCTTTATTATTGCTATCGTTATAAGACATGATAAATAATTTATATATTTATATATTTAAATATTTCGATATATCAATATATTAAAATAATTTATTCATGAATAATTATTTTTAAATTAGTAAATATTAAGTTTTTAATTAAAATGGTATTAAATTAATTAAAATGGTGTTAAATTAATTAAATTGATATTAAATTAATTAAAATGGTGTTAAATTAATTAAAATGGTGTTAAATTAATTAAAATGGTATTAAATTAATTAAAATGGTATTAAATTAATTAAAATGGTGTTCAAGTAAATATTGATTTTTTAATTAAATAAAAGTGTTAATGATATTATTTTTTTAATTTATCTTATTTTTTTTAATTTTTAAATAAATTAAAATCTTCTTCTATTTCTTTTTCTGATGAAACTCCAATTGTTACCATATCCACATAATCTAAGCTATTTAAAAATTCGTATGCTTCTTCTACTCTTTGGACTCCTGCAGCTAAGATTTTATTGACTATTATTTTTTTATCCATATCTATCAATAATTGTTTTAAATCTTCTCTTTCTTTTTCTAAAAATGTATCAGTATCCATCATATAACCTAATTTATTAATTGGAACCATATAAACTTGAAATAAATCTAAAATTGGTGATTTTAATAGTTTTTCACTTGTTTTAAATGGGAATGAAGTAATTAATCCTGAAACTATTCCTTTTTTATTTATTTCTTCTAAAATTTCTTTAATTAAATCCCAATCATAGCTATCTACTATGAATTCATCTATTAAAACAATTGAAGGGTTATATTTAGATAATTTTTCTAAATCACTTTGCCAATCTGATTTTTTAGCTTGTTCAAAGTCTGGAAACATATAGTTAACATCACTTTTACCTATAATTCCAATAACTTCCATTTCTATTCCATTTTTTATAGCTATTTCATAACTTTCAATTAATTTAGGGTTTGTATTTAGATTAATAGCTTTAACTCCAATATTATATGATTTTTCAATAATTTTAGCTATATTTTCCACATTATTATATAAATCTAATTGATAAAGTCGTGATCTATGTCCAAAGTATCCTTCTGCCGTAAATGGAGCAGTTCCAAGAATAAATTTAGGAGTTTCTTGTGTAATATCATTATTTCCAGAATTTAAATTTTGATTAGAAATATTTTCACCTTTTTTTAATTTTTTAATACTTATTTTTAATACTTATTTTTAATTTTTAATAATTATTAATTTAATATATATTGTAACTATTTTTTATATTTTTTATATTTTTTATTCCTACTTTTTTTTAATTATTTTATATTTATAGATTTAAATAAATATAATTAAATATAATTAAATATGATAAAAATTATATATAATAACTTAATCTTTTCGATATATCCAAATTATTCTTATTCATATTATTTTTTTAAATTTTATTTGAATATAATAATATTATAGAGATGCAAGTTTTTTTTAATTTAAATTTTTATAATTTTAATTTTATAATTTTATTGAGTATTATTAATATTATTATGGATTTTATTAGTTATTTATTTATTTATTTTTTTAAATGGTGAAAATATGAAAGTTCTTATAGCAGATTCAATTGATAAAAAGGGAATAGAGAATTTAGAAGAAGTTGCAGATGTTGTTGTAGATACAAAGATTACTCCAGAAGAATTAGCAAAAACAATCAATCAATATGATGCTATTGTTATTAGGAGTAGGACAAAACTTACAAAAGAGATTATAGACAATGCAGATAATTTAAAAATTATTGCCCGAGCTGGTGTTGGAGTGGATAATGTTGATGTGGATGCTGCAACAAGTAAAGGGATTATGGTAGTTAATACTGCTGAATCTACAACTGTAACAGTTGCTGAACATGCTATGGGATTAATGTTAGCTTCTGCTCGTAAAATAGCTATTGCTGATAAATCTGTTAAAGATAATAAATGGGAAAAAAGTAAATTTATGGGAACTGAACTTAAAAACAAAACTTTAGGTGTTTTAGGTATGGGTAGAATTGGTTCTCAAGTTATAAATCGTTGTAAAGCTTTTGAAATGGATGCAATAGCTTATGATCCGTATCTTCCTCCAGAGGCAGTTAAAGATGTGGGTGTTGAATTAATTGAGGATGTTAAAGATGTATTAAAACAAGCAGACTTTATCACAATACATGTTCCTTTAACTCCTGAAACTCGAAATTTAATTGATGAAGAGGAGTTTGAAATAATGAAAGATGATGCTTTTATTATTAATTGTGCGCGTGGAGGAATTATTAATGAAGATGCACTGTTCACTGCTTTAAAAGAAAATAAAATTGGTGGTGCTGCTTTAGATGTCTATGAAGTTGAACCACCAAAAGATAGTAAGCTATTTGAATTGGATAATATTGTATTAACTCCTCATATTGCGGCTTCCACTAAAGAAGCCCAAAGGGATGCAGCTATCATTGCTGCTGATGAGATTGTTGAAGTTTTTAAAGGTAAAACTCCTAAAAATGTTCTTAATATGCCAGCAGTAGATGCTACAACATTTCAAATAGTAAAACCTTATTTAAATATCTGTGAAAAAATAGGTAAATTCTTATCTCAAGCTATTAAAGGTAAAATACGAGAATTAGAAATTATATATTGTGGGGAGCTTGCAGAAATCAATAATCAAGAAATATTATCAAGATCTATACTTCAAGGAATACTTTCCCCTGTTTTAAATAGGGCAGTAAACACTATTAATGCTCCTACAATAGCTAAATCACGAGGAATAGCTATTATTGAAGGTAAACAATGTGATGTTAGCACTTATGATTCAGTTATTAAAATTAAAGCTACTACAGATGAAGATACTTTATATCTTGAAGGAACTGAAGTTTTAGAACCAAAAATAATAAAAATAAATGATTATGTTGTGGATGTTAAACCTGAAGGAAATATGTTTATTTCTAAATATAAAGATATTCCTGGAACTATTGGTTCTATTGGTTCTCTTTTTGGTGAACATGATATAAATATTGGAACTATGCAAGTTGGTAGAGATAAAGAGAGTGGAGAAGCTATTATGGTTTTAACAGTAGATCATGAAATTCCTGATAACTTAACTGATGAAATTAAAAAGCTTTCCAATGTTTATGATGCTATAGGCATTAAATTATAAATTTATGGGGTGTTTTCTATTTGGGATACTAATAAAGATTATAGATTACTTGTTGCATCTAAAGCAAGAGATTTATTTGAAAGAACAATAGAAACTGGAAGTTTTAAAGGGCATTGGAATAAAAAAATGGTTCGTGAACTTTCAAGAAACATGATTAATGACTTTCAAGTTCTTAGCTATTCTTATCTTGAACCAGAAGATATGGCAAAATCTGGAGAAATTGAAGAATTAACTAAAAAAGGAAATGATATTATCAAGTATTTGGGTGGAGATGATTGGAATCATATTTTTTTAAATCAAGCAACTAAAGAAGATAAAGAAAAAGTTGAAGAAGGTGTTGCTAAAGTTAAATTTTTCTTAAGAACTATCTTAGGTTTAAAAGACAGATTAAAACTTGGACCAATAGCTGATCCTATTATTGGAATAGATATTGTCACTGGAGAAGTAATGAGTGTTACAAAACATCCTGATGCTGATAATCTTTTAATAACTAATGTGAATATTAATAATCAAGCTATTAAAGTAGTTACTAATGATTTAGAAGTAAAAGATGGTAATCGTGTAGGTATTTCTATGTTGCCTCCAGCTACATTTCAAGGAATCACAAGTGAAGGAATGTTTTTAGGTGCTGGAGAAGGCATTTTAAAAGATGTTCAGGGCGAATTAGGACAAATTCCTAAAGGTATTCCAATAGAATCATTAAACGAAACAAGAAACCTAATTGAAGGATTTTTAAAATAATTTTAATTATTTTAATTATTTTATTTCTTTTAATTATTTTTACTTATTATTTACTTATTATTTACTTATTTTTACTTCATTTTACTTTATTTTTACTTTTTCTTATTTTTCATGAGATTATTTATAATATTATTTATATGGTAAATATAAATTTTAATATTTTTAATAAAAGATGTTAATAATTTAAAAATTAATACTTTTATTTATATTTTTAATATTTATTTGGTTTTTATTAAATTTTTTTATAAATATTTATATAATACATTTAACAAACTTTTTTTATTATATTTTATTAATTTTATTTTTAATTTTAATTTTTATTAATTAATGATTTTAATTTTCATTAAGTGTTGACTTTAATTATTATTTTTAATTATTAATTTGAATTAGTGGTTATTTTTAATTATTAATGATAATTATAATAATGTTGTTTAAATAAGTTATATTTTATTTGTATTTGAATATATTCATGATTATAATCAAATTTTGAGGTTTATAATGGATTATCTTGTTTTAGCTATTGTTTTTATAGTTTATTTTATTCTTGTTATATATGTTGGAGTTTTAGCATGGAAAAAAACTAAATCATCAGAAGATTTCATGCTTGCTGGGAGAAAAACTCATCCTTACATAATGGCATTAAGTTATGGTTCTACATTTATTTCCACTGCAGCTATTGTTGGTTTTGGAGGTATGGCAGGTAAATTTGGTATGAGTTTACTATGGTTAGTATTTTTAAATATATTTGTAGGTATATTTATTGCATTTGTTGTTTTGGGTAAGAGAACTCGCAAGATGGGACAGAATTTAGGTTCTTTAACATTTCCAGAGTTTTTATCTCGAAGATTTAATAGTAAATTTATCCAATACTTCAGTGGGGCAGTTATATTCTTCGGAATGCCAATTTATGCTTCTGTTGTTTTAATTGGAGCCGCAAGGTTTTTGGAAACAACACTTGCAATTGATTTTAGTATTTCTTTATTAATTCTTTCAGTAATTGTTGCATTTTATGTTATTTTCGGTGGAATTAAAGGAGTAATGTATACAGAAGCAGTTCAAGGAACAATAATGTTTGTTGGAATGCTATTTTTATTAGTTTTTACATATTGGATGTTTGGTGGTGTCACTGTAGCACATACTACTTTAACAAATCTTGCGCCTCAATTTTCACAAAGTGCCATAGCCTTAGGTGGAACTGGTTGGACATCTTTTCCAAGTTTAGGAAGTCCATTTTGGTGGACTTTAGTTTCTACAATAATCATTGGTGTTGGAATTGGAGTTTTAGCACAACCACAGCTTGCTGTTCGTTTCATGACCGTTGAATCTGATAAAGAATTAAATAGAGCAGTATTAATGGGTGGATTATTTATTGCAATTTGCACAGGAACTGCTTACATAGTTGGAGCTTTATCTAATATTTATTTCTTCGATCATCTTGGAAAAATAGCTGTTGATGCTGTTGGAGGAAATGTTGATAAAATTATTCCTACATTTATCAATATGGCACTTCCTGAATGGTTTGTCTATGTGTTTTTATTAACATTACTTGCTGCTGCTATGAGTACTTTAAGTTCTCAATACCATGCTCAAGGAACATCTTTAGGTAGAGATATTTATGAAACCTTAAAAGGTAAAAAAAATATTCAATCTGTGACTTTAACAAGAATAGGCATATTAATAGCTGTTGTTTTAGCATTGATTTTAAGTTTAATATTGCCTGGTAGTGTTGTGGCTGTTGGGACTTCTCTTTTCTATGGAATTTGTGCTGCAGCATTTTTAAGTGTTTATTCATGTGCATTATTTTGGAAAAGAACTACAAGAGAAGGAGCTATTGCTGGACTTGTAAGTGGAACTATTGCAAGCTTGTTTTGTATAATATTCACATTTTCATCTACTGCAAGTGGATTAGGAATTTGTCAATTCTTATTTGGACAAACAACACTTATAACTTCAATGCCATGGCCAAGTGTTGATCCTATTTTAATATCTGTTCCAATATCTTTTATTTTCACAATTGTTGTTAGTTTACTGACAAAACCAATGGATAAAAATGATATAGATAAAGCATTTGCAGATGTTTAGAAAATAAACATCTTTTTTATTAGTTAACGAACTTAAGTTAGAAAACGAAGTTTTCTTTATTTTTTCTTTATTTTTTTTTAATATTTTTCAATTTAAGATTAATATTGTTGCAGGCGGTGTAAAAATGATTTTAGGAATTTCTGATCCTTGGATTTTATCTGGTTATATTCTTGTGATATTATCCACAATTTTATGTGTTATTTATGGAATTGTGAACTGGAACAAGGATTAAACACTTAAATAATTTTTTTTATTTATTTTTATTTTACTTTTTTTATTTATTTTTATTCTACTTTTTTTATTTATTTTTTAGTTTATCCTTATTTTAGTTTTTACACGGATTTTCTTATCTTAAATTAAATCCAATAAGTTTTGTTTCAACCATTTCTTCTATGGCATATTTGACTCCTTCTTTTCCAAGACCACTACTTTTTATTCCTCCAAATGGCATGTTATCAGTTCTAAATGTGGATTGTTTATTTATAAAAACAGAACCAGCTTCTATTTCTTCAGCTGCTCTTAAACCATCTTTCATATTTTCAGTGTAAACTCCTGCTTGAAGACCATATTTTGTATTGTTAGCTATTTTAATAGCTTCATCGCTATCATTAACTCTAATAATTGGGGCAACAGGACCAAATAGCTCATTTTCAACAATTTCCATACTTGATTGGACATTATCAAGAATTGTAGGTAAATAAAAATTATCTTTTCTTTTTCCTCCACTAATAAGTTCTGCACCATTTTTTAAAGCATTGGTCACTGAATTTTCAACAATTTTAGCAGCATTAATATCAATTAATGGGCCAATATCTGTTTTATTACTCATTGGATTACCTATTTTTAATTTTTCAGTTTCTTTTTTGAATTTGTCAATAAATTCATCAGCTATTGATTTATCAAGAATAATCCTTTTTACTCCCATACATACTTGCCCTGAAAATAGATAAGATCCTATAACTGCACCTTTCACTGCTTTTTCTATATCTGCATCTTTTAAAACTACTAATGGATCGTTGCCACCAAGTTCTAATGATATTTTTTTCGCTCCAGCATTATTTGCTATTAAATTTCCAACTTCAACACTACCAGTAAATGAAATCTTATTTACATTTTCATTTTTGATTAATTCATTGGATATTTCGCTACTATGTCCTGTAACAATATTTAAAACTCCTTTTGGAAATTGTTTTTCAATTGTTTTGCACATTTCTATTGCTGCAAGAGGAGCTTTCATAGATGGTTTTAGTATTGCAGTGTTTTTAGATGCAATAGCAGGACCAATTTTATGTATTGCAAGGTTAACTGGATAGTTAAATGGAGTAATAGCTACTACAAGACCTAATGGTATTTTTTGAGTAAATGCAAAAAATTCTTTCCCTCCAAAACCAGCATCAAGAGGCACAGATTCTCCGTAAAGTCTTTTAGCTTCTTCTGCTGAAAATTTCAATGTTTCAATTGATCTTTGCATTTCTACAATAGAATCTTTAATTGGTTTTCCAGTTTCTTGAGTAATTAATTCTGCTAATTCTTTTTTTCTATTTTTTAATTCTTCAAAAGCATCATATAATAAATTTGAAATTTTTCGTGCTGAAAATTCTTTAATTTCTTTTTTAGCATTATTACTAAGTAAAATAGTTTCTTTTACTTCTTTTTTATTTTGTCTTTTAACAGTTCCAACAATTTCATTGTTATATGGATTGTATACATTTATTTCATTATTTTTTTCATTCATTTTATCATCTGTTTATTTATTTTAGTTTATATAATTTTTATTTTATTATCATATTTTTTTTTATTATTCTTTTCATGTTTTTTTTTATTGTCATTTTTTTTATTTTAGTATCGTTAGAAACTTAATTATTTAGAAACTATAAGGTTATAACTCTTTAATTGACTATTTACTTTAAATTTTAGTATTAAATTTATTATTTTTTTAAAAAAATAAATACAACAAATAAGTTATTTTTAATAATACTAAAAATTATTAAAAATATTTATAATTAATTAAAATATCTTAGTTTCAAAAAATAAATCTATAACTATTACCATTAATACTTTTTTTTTTATTTAACAAAGTTTAAAGTTAGAAAACAAAGTTATTCTTTATTTTTTTTTTAATTATTATTGTATTTTTCTTTAAGTTCTTTTAGAGTGTGTATTTGGCATTTTATTTCCTTTGCATTTTCGGTGTCTTGTATTGCAATAGCTAAAATTATTGGATTTTTGTCTTGGTAAGTTTGGTAGTATCTTTTCTGGTATATTTGTTTGTTTGCTTCGTTTAACATAGTTTTAATACTTTTAGTTTCACTATATTTAATTTCGACAATTATGTGTAAGGTTTTGTATTTTAAAACTGCATCGATTTGTCCTTGTGAGTTGCTTTCCTCAGCAATTGTTTCAAGTCCCATCATATAAAACCAAGTTGGAAAAATAGAGTGATAATATTTCCAGTTTTTCATTTGAACTTGATAAGGTATTTTTCCAAGTAAAATATCTAAAATTTGGCTAGTTTTATCGTTGTCTTTTTGAATTAGGGCATTTAAGAAATCTATTGCAAGTGGACCTATTTCTCCAGGCATATTAGATGTATACATTCCAATTAAATAGCTAAATAATGATTTTTTAACTTCATTATTGGGAATATCTAATATATACTTATCATATTTTTCAGATATATGTTTTTTAATGGTTAAATATCCCGTTTGGAGTAAAATTGTTTTTAAATCAAGATTATCCAATTGAAATGTTGGAAATTCCCCATCAAAAGATGCATTTAAACTTAAAAAATTACTAATGTCAATATTATCTCTTTTTATTAAATCAAGTAAAAATGTAGGAGTTCCACTTTCAAACCAGAAGTTACTATATCTTTTTTGGTCTAAAGTCTTCAATATAGAGTTAGGATTGTATAAAAAGTTTTCACCATCCCAAGAATAACCATCATAACAATTTTTTATTCTTTCTAAAGTTTTGTCGTAATTATCTCCCTTTTTATCTGCTAATTTGAGGATATATTCATTAAAATAGCTATTTAATTCCTTTTGTGTGTAACCACAAATTGTTGCATATCTTGGATCAATTGTTAAATCAGTTAAATTATTTAACTTAGAGAATATTGTCGTTTTTGAAAACTTAGACACACCAGTTAAAAACAAAAAATGAATATATCTCTCTGATTTTTTTAAAACTTGATAAAATTCACTTAATATTGTCTTGTTCTCTTCTGCAATTTTTATATTATCCATATTGTCTATAATTGGAAAATCATACTCATCAATTAATACTACAATCTTTTTCCCATATTTTTTACTCAATTCTTCTATTAATTCTGAAAATTTTAATTTCATTTCTTTTGTTA
This sequence comes from Candidatus Methanoflexus mossambicus, assembly GCA_031261915.1. Lineage (GTDB taxonomy): Archaea > Methanobacteriota > Methanobacteria > Methanobacteriales > Methanobacteriaceae > Methanoflexus > Methanoflexus mossambicus. The sequence continues at coordinate 8,574 of JAISIT010000036.1, read as the reverse complement.
TTAATGATATGGAATTATCTTTAGCTATTTTATTGATTAAATCATTTAATGAATTTTTAAATATTTTTGGACTTTTAACATCTTGTCCACTCATATCTAAATGTAAAACAGGATAAGTTTTACTCCAATCCCATTTATCTTCAATGTATAAACCTTTAAATAGCTTTTTATTCCCTTCAAACAATTCTTTTAATGTATCTAAAAGTAATGATTTCCCAAATCGTCTTGGACGAGATAAAAAGTATTTTTTTCCTGGTTGAATAAGTTCGTAGATTTGTTTGGTTTTATCTACATAAATATAATCATTTTCTCGCATTGTTGAGAATACTGCAATGTCTGTTGGTAAATTGTTAAACATAATTTTTTTCCTCACTTTGAACTATTTATTTTTCAGTATTAGATTATAGTTTTAAATGTCTTTGTGTTAATTTTTAATATTCTTTTTGTTTTGTATAATTAATATATTTTGTTGTTGTAATGATATTTCTTCCTTTTGTTAATACAATATTTCTTAATTTCATTTTATTTTTTTATTTCTTATTCTATTTTTTTTCTTTTTTCTTTTTTTTTCATTATTTTAGTTGCTGTCCCAAATGTCATTAACTTAACAATTATTTAAAATAATATTTATTTTTTTTGATTAAAAATTACAATTATAATTTTTTAAAAATAGTAATTGTGCAACATGATTTTATACTAAAATTTGCTTGAAATACTATTTAAAGATTGATTTAGTTGATTTAATTCATTTGAATTTATTTCATTTGATAAATCAAATAAATAATTTTTATAAATGATTATTGCAATAAGAACAACAATGATAATAGCTCCAATTAAAAGTATCATTTCTGCTCCAATTTGAGCATTTTCATCAGTTATATATTTATTTTTTAAATTATTTTTTTTTAAATTAATTCTTTTTAAATTATATTTATCAAAATTTATAATATTTAAATTAAAATTATTAACTTTGATATTATTGGAATTAAAATTATTAAAATTATTAAAATTATTAAAATTATTAAAATTAAATTTATCAAAAATAGAATTTTTTAAATTATTAATATTAAAATTAATGTTAATATTATTAAAAATAGTAGTATTAAAATTAAGATTAATAGTATTAAAATTAAAATTATTAATGTTAAATAGTTTAAAATTGGTTATTTTCATTTTATCACTTTTAAATATTGTATTAGTTTAAATAAGTTTATAAATTCAAAATGTTCCAAGTAAAATAGTTCCAAAATTGCTAATTCCATAAAATATTAAATAAGAAACTATAACTATTGGAATTGAAAATTTAATTCCTTTTTTAAAATTACCATAAAGTATAGTTCCAATAATTAATCCAACCAAACTTGAGTGGATAATTATATATGATGAAGCTGCTGTAATTCCTGTTTCAACTAATGAATTATTTTTTCCAAGATTTGTTAAAAATGAGGAGTAAACACCAACCATTCCAAGTGCAAAAGGGGTAGCTATTACTGCAGAGATAATTAAAAACATTACAGACATCATAACAGTTGATTTTCGCTCTCGTTTTAGTTGATTTGTTTTTCTTAAATTCTCAGCTACACTATCTATTACATCGGCTAAACTTCCACCACTTTTTCTTCCTTCTATGATTAATTGAAATGATCTTTTTAAATCCTTTGATTTTAATCTTTCTGGTATTGATAAAATACTTGTTTCGAAATCATTTCCCATTTTTATTTCAGTAATAGCTCTTTTAACTTCATTATGTAGTGGACCAGAAGATAATTGACTTAATTCTTCCATCGCATTTTCAAATCCCATTCCAATCCTTAACATTGAAGCTATTTGTCTTAAAAAATCAGGAGTAGCTTTTTCAACATTTTCTTTTCTTTTTTCTTTTTTTATCATAACATATATACTTATTGATAAAGGTATTGAAATAATTGAAAATAAAACTGTGATAATGATATTTAAATTAAATATTAAACTAATAATAAATGAGAATATTGTAAAATTAAGTATAATAATTAGATTTATTCCAATCAATCTTGAAGCATTAACACTCATTTGGGCATTGAATAATTCGTCTTGAATTCTATTTAAATAATTTTCAGGTATTTTATTTTCAATTTTTTTTGATATTTCATCTAAAAATTCATTAAATTTTAAAGTATATTCTTTTTTCATTATAATCTATTCCTTTTTAATTATTATTAACATTATTATTAATATTGTTATTGACATTATTATTGACATTATTATTATAAAAAATAAAATAAGTATTAATTTTATTTTTATAAAAAAATTTTTATTTTTTTTTATTTTTTTAACTTTTAATGAGTTAATTGTTTAATATTTTAAATTAATAGATTTAAGTTAATATCTTATGGTTTTAATTTAAAATAGGTTTTAAATTTCCTAAAACTTTAGCATTATTTTTAACATGAATGGTATCTTCTATTCTAACACCAAATTCATTTTCTAAATATATTCCAGGTTCTATTGTTATAACCATATCTTTTTCAAGTTTAATTTTTTCTCTTTTTGAAACATTAGGTTTTTCATGAACATCTAAACCAATACCATGTCCTGTGGTATGAATAAAATTATCTCTATAACCATATTCGTAAATAATATCTCTGGCTACTTTATCAACCTTTTTAATTTCCATTCCAACTTTAATTGATTTAATAGCTTTTTGATAAGCTTCTAAAACAATAGCTTGAATTTCTGCTTCTTTTTCACTGTATACAATTGTTCTTGTAGTGTCACTACAATAATCATTATATCTACAACCCCAATCAACTAAAATAGGTTTTGATAATTTTTCTTTTCCTGTTTTTCCATGAGGTTGGCTTGTTTTTGATCCACTTATACAAATGGTTTCAAAAGATTCTTCTTCACCACCATTTTTTCTAATTAAATATCCAAGTTCATAACTTGCTTCCCATTCTCTCATCTCTTGAGCTTGTTTAGATATTATATCTAATTCTAAAAATGATTTATGAGCTATTTTTGATGCCATTTTAATAGCTTTGATTTCATTTTTAGTTTTAACCATTCTTTCTTCATTAATTAAATTAGATTTAGATAATTTAAATGAATTTTCTAATTTTTCATATATTTTGTAGGTTAAATCTTCTTCAAAAGCTAAATTCTTTATCTCTTCTTTTTTTATTTCATCAACCATTTTAGCTATTGTTTCATATTCTCTAATGTCTATGTCTAAATCATTAGTCTTAATTTGCTTTGTAGCTATTTCCATATCCATTTTTGTGGTAAATATAATAGGTTCTTCTTTTAAAATAAGAAATGCTATTGATGTAGGTTTATAATTTGTAATATATTGAATATTTTTAATATTTGCAGTAATCATTCCATTTAATTCTTTTTCATGGAGTTTAGTAGCTATTGAATTTAATCTTTGATTATTTAACATTTTAAAACCTATATCTATTATAAAAAATATATGATATATATTATTATAAAAAATAAACTAAATATTAGAAAATAATATTGAAATTAAATAAATATTGGGAAATATTGTAAAATTAAAGTGAATATTAGAAGTAATATGAAATAAAATAAATATTTAGATTATGAAATTATCCACTGCCTCCAACCATAGCATTTTGTATACGAGTGTGAGGTCCACCATCTCCAACTGGAGCTCCTTGACCAGATTTGCCACAAAAACCTAAACTTAGTTTAAAATCTTTTCCAAGACCATCAACATTTTTTAAGGTTTCTAAAATATTTCCTGAAAGTGAAACATCCCTTAAACTTTCTTTTATCTCACCATTTTCAATTTTAAATGATTGAGATCCATTGAATTGGAAAATTCCTTTTCCTGTATCTACTTGTCCACCACGTGATCCTTTAAGATAAATTCCATCTTTAATATCTTCGATTAATTCTTCAAAACTCATATCTCCTGGTTCAAGATAAGTATTACTCATTCTAACAATGGGTTGTTCGCTAATAGGAGATCTTGAGTTTCCAGATGATTTCATATTTAATTTACTTGCAGTTTCTCTGGAATTTAAAAGTGAAACTAATTTTCCGTCTTTTACAAGTTGATTCTTTGAGGTTTTAACACCTTCACTGTCGTAAGGATAGTATCCAAATCCATCCATTCTACTTGCATCATCATAAATATTAACAATATCTGAAGCTATTTGATTATTTATTTCGTCTTTAAGTATAGAATCATTTTGTAAAATCAAATCTCCTTCAACAGCATGACCTAATGCTTCATGGATAAATACTCCTGTCAATTCATTATCCGTAATTACTGGAAATCTTCCAGAAGGAGGTTTTTGGGCTTTTAACAAATTTTGAGCTTTTTCGGCGATTGATCTTGAAAATTTTTCAATATCTACATCTTTAATTGCTTCATAACCTTTCGCCCCACCAATACTACCATGGGCAAATTGAATAATTTCTCCATTTGAGGCAACAGCATTTAAAAATAATCCAACTCTTGTTTCATCAGATATTATTTGGGTTTTTTCACTATTTAAGAATATATGTTGGGATTCATTATCAGAATAGCTGATATTAGTACTTACAATATTTTCAATGGTTGCACAATTATCTGCTTCTTTCATTAAATCTATTTTTTCTTTAACACTGATATCTTTAACAGATATTTTTCGTGGAGTTTTAACTTTATCAGTAATTATATCTGCTGGAGCTAATTCAACATTGCCGTTTAATGAATTAGAGAGTTTCATTGCTTTTTGGGCGATTTCATCTATTTTTCCAATATCATTTGTAAATGCAAATCCCCATGCTCCATTGTTTAAAACTCTTATTCTAACTCCCATATCTAAACCAGAGTTAATTTCTTGAATTTGTCCATCTTTTATTGTTAGACTATTACTATCTCCTTTTCCAGCTCGTATATCAACATATTCACTTTGTAATGAGAGTTTATCTATAATTTTTTCAAATGTATCTATATATTCTTCCATTTTATCTTTTCTCTATATTTTCCTTAAGTTTTGCGAATATTTTTATTTTAATTTAATATTGATTAATTTTTATATTAGATTAATTTTTAGTTATTTAAACATTGTATTTAAGCAATTTATTTAAGCAATTTTTATTTAAGCAATTTATTAAATACTTTTATTTATTCATTTATTTTAATAATATTTTTATACTTTAAAATATATATTTTTTAATATTTTAATAGATCCTATAATTTTTTCTATAATTTTAAATTTTACACAATTTATTTTATAATTTATTTTATAATTTATTTTATACTTATTTTAATACTATTTTATAATTTATTTTATACTTATTATTATAATTTTTATAATACTCTTGTAATAATGATACTTTTAATAAAAATATAATAAAAATTTGAACAATTTAATTTAGGTTGTTGATTATTTGACTAAATTGTATAACAAAGTGGCTGTTGGAGGAACCTTTGATAAATTCCATTATGGGCATAGAAAATTATTGGAAACAGCTTTTGGTATTGGAGAAAATGTTGTTATTGGAGTAACTTCTGATAATTTTGCTAAAAAGAAAGGAGATATTGAATCTTGTGATATACGGATGTCAAATCTCAATAAATTTTTATCTGAATATCATAATAATTTTTCTATTTCTCGTCTTGATGATGCTTATGGAATAACAATTTGTGATGAAAATTTCGATGCTATAGTTGTTAGTGAAGAAACAGAACCTAATGCAGTTAAAATTAATGAAATTAGAAAAGATAAAGGAATGAAACAAATAGATATAATTGTAATTTCATATGTATTTGCTAAAGACGACATTCCTATTTCTTCTACAAGAATACGAAAAGGAGAGATAGATATTAAAGGAAATATTTTATGATTATTTTATGGACTCAAATTTTTTATAATTTTTATTTATAATTTTTATTTATAATTTTTATAAAATATCATAATCTATTTATTAAACTATCACGACTATTTTCCATTACTTGTTTAATTGATTCACTTATATAATTTGAAATATTGGTTAAATACATTCCTAATAATATAACTATAACTAAAAGTGTTCCCATAATTAAAATCATTTCAGCACTTAATTGTGCATTTTCTTCACTTGAAAGTGTATCTTTCAAGTTTGAAAATTTTTTATTTTCTTTATTTGAAATCTTGTCTTTTAAGTTTGAAAATTTTTTATTTTCTTTATTTAATAGCATATTTAGATTTCCTATTTTTTGCTAACGGTCATGATTGACTTTATTTCATGATTAAGTAGTAAAATTCATTGAATTTCTAACATTCTCGATGTCTGAACTAGCATTTAAATTGGTATTTCCTGATGAAAAGTAAGAGTTGTATATAATTAATGCAGAAACAGCCATAACTATAACTCCACCAAAAAGTAGAATATACTCTGCTGCACCTTGACCACTTTCTTCAGTTTTTAAATTCGTTAATTGTTTTTTAATCGTATTTATCATTTTTAAACCTCTTTTACTTTTATTTTATTATTTATTTTATTATTTATTTATTTATTTTTTCGCTTAAAATTAATATGAATTTTAGTTTAATGAATGATTAATTAAAAATTGTTAAACTATTTAGATTAGATCTATTTATTTTTATTATTTTTACATTCATTAATCATATTTTTATATTTTTTTTAAGAGTTAATAGTTCAAATAGCTATTGTTTGTTCCTTAAAATTATTTTAAAAATTTTAAAAATTTTAATAACTTAAATATTTTAATAACTTTAATAACTTAAATAATTTTAAATTATTAATGTTAAAATAAGTTTTAAATTATTCTTAACATATTTTTAAAGTATTTTTAAGTGTGTATTTTAAAATAATTTATTTTATTGCTCTATTTTTATAAATAATTTAATTTTATATTGAAAATGTTTTAACTATGTTAAACTATCTATTATTGTTATTATTAATGTTTTCATATCATTATATTCAGATAGTATATAGTAGTGCAGTATATTCTCTGATTTTTTTTTAATAATCCTATTGTGTCTCTAAAATAATAATTATTTTTTATAGTATTTAATACTTTTGTATTCAGTAATCATTATATTTATAAATGTTTAAAAATAAATATAAATATAGTTAATTATAAGTTATAATTTAAGTTTATTTAATTGATATAATAATTTAATTGATATAATAAAATTAATATACTCATCAAAGTTTTTTTTCTTAATCGAAATTTAATTAGTTAAATGAAAATATTAACGAAATTTAATAGCTATTTTTTTTTAAAAGGTGAATTTTAGTGGCAAGCACAATAAAATCATTAGTTGGAGGATTTATTTTAATTTTTATGGGTGCAATAATCTTTGTTCAATCAAGGATATACCATTTTAAGGATATTTTCATATTATTAGGTGTTGGATTAGTTGGTATTGGTTTAATTGTTATTTTTTCTGGATATTTATCAAAATCTAATTTAAAAATTTCTAAACCTTTTAAAAATGATTTAACTAATAAAAATTCTAATATTCATTCTAATAAACAGAATAATCTTTTATCTCCACATAAAAATAATAATTTTAATCATAATCCTAATATTGTGTCTAATCATAATCTTAATTCTAATCTTAAGTCTAATTCTAATTCTTCTAAACATACTCTAAGGTTTAATCCTTCAAAAATTAAAAATATTGCTAAAGGTATTGAATTTAATAAATCAAAGTTTCCTAATAATGAACCTTTGGAATCTCATGGATATTTAGGTCGTAATAGAAGTTCAAGTTCCCAAGAATCAATTTTTAAACTTCCAGAGGATAAATATTTCAAGGATAAAGAATTGCCATTGCAACCACATTATAATAGACCAGTACCAATTATTCGAAGACCATCTAAAAGAAAAACTTCCTTACCCGAAGTGGATAAATCACAAGTTCATAAAAAACTAAAAACTCTTCAAACAAATAATAATAACATAAGTGACGGTTTAAATAAAAATGTTGTTAATGATACTGAGTCTAAAAACGAGAATATTCTAAAAAAACTTCAATCTAATGAAAATAAAGAGAGTATAGGTAATTTAACTGAGTTTACTCCTGAAAAATTAGATTTTAATGCTGAAGAAAGTTTTGTTTTTTGTGAAAATAAAGTGTTAAGTTCTTTTGAAGCATTTGATTATATTGCTGGACATGCGAATAATGAATTGTTAATCGAAACTAATAGTTTAAAATATATGTCAGAGAAATTTTTATCGTTTTTATCAAGTTTGGATGTTAAAATACTTGTTCAAAGCTTTGATTTTAAAGACATGTCTTATATTATCTTATTAAGTTCTTTAATTGAACAAGGAGCAGAAATTAGGATTTTATCTGTTGTAAACACGACGAATATAATAGCTGATAATAATTATGCACTTATTATTTCTAAAAATAAAACTATTGGTGATTTAGATGTAGGTGCTCTTTATATGGATAATAAATCTATAAGTAATATTAAAAAAAGTTTTAAAAAGTCATGGGAATCTGCTAAAGTTTTAGAAATCAATTTAGCTTAGAATTTTATTTATTTTTTTAATATTATTTTTTCTTATTATTATTTTTTATTTTTATTATTTTTTTATTATTTTTTTATTATTTTTTT
>JAISIT010000020.1 GCA_031261915.1 Candidatus Methanoflexus mossambicus | reverse complement strand
GATGTATACTAAAAGATTTGCATTTTGGACAAAATACACCATTTGCCCAACGAATACTTCTAAAAATGTTCATAGCATCATTTTCATTCATAATCATTTTATCCAAATTATTATATATAATTTCCATATATATAATATATATAGATTATGATATATAACTTTTTGTAATATTTCAGGTGCATGAGCGAAATTTTATTGAAATATTAAAGTAGATTAAGTATTTACATACATTAATAATAAAAAACTACTCCATTCATGTTTTTACAAAGGAAATAAAAGATATCATTTAAACAAAAAAAATTAAGCAATTGTAAAAATTCAATCAAAAAACAATAATGTCCACTTATGTAATTTTTTTCAGCTTATTCTCATTATTTTATTTTTTTTATTTTATTTTTTTGGAGATACTCTTATTTAAAATATCAGCTTTGATTGAAACAATATATACTTTCATTGATAAATTAAGCTTTTATTTTTAAATACAAATAAATTAAACTTTTAATATATCTATATATAATAGTATAATGATATATAATAGTATAAATTAATTTATTTTAATAATATTTAAGCAATAGATATTCTTAATTTAATTCTAAATCAATGAAAATAACATCAGTTTTTAATAATTTATTTAAATCAGTGAAGAAAAAAAATAATAAAAATAATAGAAATAAAAAATAATAGAAATAATATTATTTTAAAATATTTTAAGATTTAAATTAATTTTTTATTTTCTTTCATTGATTAAGTTATTTTAGAATCTAAGTTATTTTAGAAAATTTTTTTATTTTTTTATTTGTATTTATTATACTTTTAATAATCTTATTTTTAAAAATAAAAATTATAATATTTCTAATATTTAAAATATTGGTTTTAATAATGCTATTAATACATTTATTATTATTTTTTTAAGTAAAATGGCGATAATAGTTATATTCTGTTTAGATAATGTTGAATTTTAGTGATATGATGGTTTTTTCAGAAGAGACAATTGGAAAGTTTTTAGAAAATCAAGCAAATAGAATTGGAGATACTGATTATATAATATATCCAGATAGAAATCTAAGATTAACATATAATGATGTTAATGAAAAATCAGATTTAATAGCTAAAGGATTAGTTTCAATTGGAATAGAAAAAGGAGATAATGTTGGGATTTGGGCTAAAAATATTCCAGAATGGATTATATATTTTATGGCTTGTGTGAAAATTGGTGCTGTTGTTGTAACTATTAATATTGCTTATACCAAAAAAGAACTTGAGTATATGGTTAAAAATTCTGATATGAAAGCATTGATAATGGATAGGGGATTTAAGCATAATAGCTATATAAAATCTATAAATGCTCTTATTCCAGAGTTAAAACATCAAAAAACTGGAAATTTAAATTTAGCTATTGAAGATTATCCATATCTTAAAAATATTATTTATATGGGTGAAGAAAAACATAGAGGAATGTGTAATACCTATGAACTGATTTCAAATGGAGAAAATATTACTAATGAGAACTTAGAAAAAATAAAATCCTCTATCAAAAACACAGACCTTGTTAGTATTCAGTATACTTCAGGAACAACGGGTTCACCTAAAGGAGTTATGTTAACTCATAGAAATATATTAAACAATGGATATGAGTTGGGTCATCGTATTAAATTTAAAGAAAACGAGAAAATGTGTTTTCCTCTTCCTCTTTTCCATTCATTTGGATTAACTTTAGGTATGTTATCTACACTTAGTTGTGGTTCTTCTATAGTTATGATAGAAACCTTTGATCCTTTACTTGTCTTATCTGCTATTTCAAAGGAGAAGTGTAAATATCTTGCAGGTGTTCCTACTATGTATATTGCGATTATGAACCATCCAATGTTTGATTTATATGATATGTCTTCACTTGAGGTAACACTCATGGGTGGTTCATCAGTTACTCCAGAAACTTTAAAGCAAATGATAGATAAATTCCAAATTAAAGCTATGGTTTCTGGTTATGGTTTAACTGAAGCATCTCCAGGATTAATTTCAACCTTAGAAGGAGATAGTTTTGAAAAGTTAGTATCTACAATAGGAACATCTTTTAAAGCTATTGAAGTTAAAGTAGCAGATTTAAACACAAATGAACCATTAACTCCAGGTGAAGTAGGTGAATTATGTTGTAGGGGTTACAATGTTATGAAAGGATACTATAAAATGCCAGATAAAACTGATGAAGTTATAGATAAAGATGGTTGGTTACATACTGGTGATTTAGTTACAGTAGATGAAAATGGATACTATTCCATTGTTGGTAGGATTAAAGATATTATTATTCGTGGTGGGGAAAATATCTATCCTTCAGAAATTGAAGCTCTTATTGAGGGCTTAGAGGGTGTAATTAATGCTCAAATTATTGGTGTTCCTGATAAACTCTATGGTGAAATACCTGTTGCATTTATAATTAAACAAGATGATAGTGATTTAGAAGAAGAGGATGTTAGAGATTTTGTTGATGATAATTTAGCCCAATACAAAGTTCCTAAGCATGTTTTCTTTGTTGATGAGTTTCCTATTAATTCAAGTGGGAAAATCATTAAATCTCAACTTTCTAAAGATGCTGAGAAATTAATAGCTAAAAAGAAAAAACAAAGATTAATTTAAATATAATTATTTTAATATATCTTAAAATTTAATTTGCTTATTTTATCATGGAGATTAATATTACTTCAAGTAAGTTGATTTTGACAGTGCCATATTTTTAGTTTTAATATTTTTAGTTTTAAAAATAATACACGTTAATTTTAAGTGGAATAGTTTTTATAATAAAATATAATATGATAATGATAATATGGGAGAATACAGTTCTGAAATTGAGGGTATCGTGGTTGAGTCTTTAAATAGTCAGGTTTTTTGTGTTAAATTAGAAAATGGTCATGTTATTCATGCGAAGTTGTCTAATAAAATGCATACTCGTAAAATTAGTGTCTGTACTAATGATAGAGTTTTGGTTGAAATAACTCCATTTGATCCTAATCATGGAAATATTACTTATCGTTACAGATAATTTGAATCTAAATAGTATTGTAAATTTGTTGGCTCTTTTAATTAAATGAGTAGTTTTTTGTGAATAAAATTATATTTATATTTGCTCTTTATTTTTTTTGTATTTTCTAAAAAATCATTTATTTGAAAGTTCATCTTTCAAGTTAGAAAAATCTTTGATTTTACATTATTATTTATCTTTTTTTAAAAAATTTGTAATTATTTAACTAATTAAAATCAATTTTATAATATTTTTATCAAATCATAAAATTATCCAGATAATCAAAAGGTTCAAGATCTTTACATAATCAAATATTTTAACTTTGATTTAATATTTTAAAAATTAAGTAAAAATTAAGAAAATAAAAATTAAGTAAAAATTAAGAAAATATATACTGAAATAGATTAATATGGTAATGAAAGAAATTGATTTTGACTTTAAAAGTTCTCCATTTTTGAATTTTTTTACTTCACGGGTGTCTGTGTCTGCAAGAGTAAATATTGAAAATGCTTTAAAGTTTACAAAGGAAAATAATTTATCTTTTTTCATTGTATCTCTTGGTTGTTTGTTGTATGGTTTAAATTCTGTTGATGAGTTGAGAAGAAGAATTATAAATGATAAAACTATTGAATTTAGTGAAATTGATGGAATTACACCAATAATGGCTGAAGATAATGATATTTGGGGAGAAATAAGAGTTTTACCACCTAATAAATTTAAATCTATATTTAAATGGCATGAGTATGTAGTAAAAACTCGTGATTCTTTTTTAAATAATGAAATTTCGTCTTGTGAAATTCCAATGAGTGATAGAGATACTGAACCAATAGCAAATTTTTCGTGTGTTCCTTGGATAGATTTTGATGCAATAAATAGCTGTATAGCCGAACCTCATCAGATTCAACCTTTGGTAACTTGGGGAAAATTCTCTAAAGATTTTCAAATGCCTGTAGCTATTACTTTTAGCCATATCTTTGTTTTTGGAAAACAAATAGCTGATTTTTATAATGAAGCTCAAAGAGCGTTTGATAATCCTTTAATAATTTCGTTATGATTTAATAATTTTGTTTTTGTTTAAATTAAATTATAAAATTCAAATAAACTTCCAAAAAATACTTAATGATTTTGATAATAAAATTTAAAATATTTGATTATAAAATTTAAAATATTTAGATTATAAAATTTAAAATATTTGACTATAAAATTTAATATATGATAATAAAATTTAAAATATATGATATATACGGATATGAACAATTAAAAATATAAAGAAATACTGGTGAATCAAATGTTTTCAAAGAATTCAGGGGAAAAATCACTTCCAAAATCTGTTTGGATTGTGATAATAGGTGCAATAATGACAATAATGGGAATCTCCCTTATTGGTCCTGTTTTACCTACAATTGCAAAAGAACTTAGTGGAAATGCAATGGAAGTAAGTTTATTGTATACAAGTTTTAGTGCTGTAATGGCAGTAGCTATGCTTTTTACAGGATTTATAGGATATAAATTAGGGATTAAAAAATCATTACTTATGGGTTTAGCTATTATCGGTGTATTTGCAACTATTGCAGGGCTTTCTGCTGCATTATTTCCTATAATTCTTTGTCGTTGTATATGGGGTTTTGGATGTTCAATATTTTTTGCAGTAAGTTTTACAGCAGTTATAACTTTATCTGGAGATCAATCATCAAGAGCTATTAGTATATTTGAAGGAGCAACAGGAATAGGAACAGCTCTTGGACCATTTCTTGGAGGAATTTTTGGTCAATTTGATTGGAGATATCCATTTTTTGCTGTTGGAGCATTGATGTTAATTATTTTTCTCTTAGTCTATATTGCACTTCCTAAAAACATTCAAATGCGAGAAAAGGATAAAGTAGATAAAATATCTCTATCCAAACAGCTTGGAGGAATTAAAGACAAATCAATTTATATTGTGGGATTTGCAGCATGTCTTTACAACTTTGGATTTTATACATTGGTAGCATACTCTCCACTTGCCCTTGAATTAGAACCATTTACTTTAGGGCTTATATTCGTTGGATGGGGTTCTCTTTTAGCTATTTCCTCGACATTTATATCTTCAAAATTAAAAGAAAAATTAGGAGCTCTTAACTCATTATATTTAACCTTAGGATTACTAACAATTCTGCTTTTAATTATGACTTTTGGGTTTGAATACACAAATCTTGTAATAGCTTGTTTACTTTTATCTGGAGCAGTTCTTGGAAATTCAAATGCTCTTTTCTCAAATACTGTTGTTGAAACATCAAAACTTGAACAGGGAATTACATCATCAAGTTATAGTTTCTTGCGTTTTATAAGTTCAGCTATTGCACCTTTTGCAGCATCAGCATTCTCTATGATATTTTTTAAGAGTGCACCATTTTTAATTGCAGGAATAATTGTATTTATATCTATTATGATTTTAGTTGTAAACAAAGAATATCTTAATAAAATGATAAAAGAAAATAAAACTAAATATCATGATAATAATGAAATTGAATCTAATCTAAGTTTAGCAATTAAAGATTTCATGTCTAAAAATGTTGTTAGTGTAAAATCAACAGATAAACTTGAAGCTATTCTTAAAAAATTAACAGAGAACAAAATAAGCAGTGTTCCAGTTTTAGATGATAATGAAAATTTAATTGGCATGATTAGTGAAGGAGATATTATTCGTTTTATTAAAAATGATGAAGAAAAAGAATCTTATGATTTATTTTACACAATATTTGCTGGAGATGAACAAACAATAGATGATGTTCTTAAAAATAAAGCAAATGCAAAAGCAGATGAAATAATGCAAAAACGAGAGATATTTAATGTAAATGAAGATGATAACTTTGAATATGCATTAAAAATATTATCTAATCATGCTTTTAAATCTCTTCCTGTTCTTAATAATGATAAAAAACTTGTTGGAATGATTAGTCGTGGAGATATTAGTAATAATCTTTTAAAATTACTTTTAGGTGATTAATTAACAATATATTTAAATTTAAGTGTTTTAATTCGTATTTTTTATTTTTATTTTTATTTTTTATCTTTATTTTTTTGTGTTCTGTTTTTTTATATGTTTTAATTTATTATATCTCATTTTCACTTATTCTTTTTGCATTTAAAATTATTTTTGTAACTTCTTTTGATCTTGCACCTTTATCTAGTTTCCAATTTGTGGATGCTTGTGTATCTAACCACTCGGCTAATTCTTTTGGTAGGGATATATTCATTCTTGATTTTTCTGATAGTTTCCAAAGTCTATCTACTTCTTCATTTTTTGCCATAAGTTTATATAAATTTTTTATTATATATAATAGTTTCTATTTTTTTATGCATTACTACTTCATTATTTGTTTTAATATTTTTATACTTTTTTATATATTTTTATATGTTTTTAAATTAATATGTGTATGTGTATGTGTGTAATTACACATTTACATAAATAATATTTTTAAAATTATTTTTTTTATATTTTTTTATATTTTTTTATATTTTTCCAAATATTTTCTAAATATTTTTTAATATTTTTTAATATTTTAGGATTTAAATATAATTATTTTTTAATTATTTTTTATTAATTAAACATTCTTTAATTTTTAATATATGTTCTAAAATTATTTTTTTTATTAATTTTGGCTTGATTAATTCTTAATATCTTTTTTAAAATCATTTTTAACTATTTTATTCATAAAAATAAATTTTAATAATTTTAAATTTTACTGTGTATATATGAACACACATACACACATCATAAAGTATATAAGTAATTTAAATAAAATATAATTATGTCGATAAAAATATTTATAAAAAAGTCAATTTTTATTTAATATTAAATAAAATTATTCATTAATTTTTATTCATAATATTTTATTTTTATGTTTATGGGTTTATGGATTTTTTTCAATGTTTTAAAACTTAATTAAATATTTTTTAAATTAATAATTTCTTTATGTTAAAATTTAATTGATTAAATGTTCAAATAGCTATTTAATTTTTTAAATAAGTGT
>JAISIT010000290.1 GCA_031261915.1 Candidatus Methanoflexus mossambicus | reverse complement strand
TTATAAAAAACTTCTTTCACTATATCATCCATTGATATTTTTCCATTTGAAAAAGCACTCATATGCCCACAACATTCAAGCCAAATATCTCGAAGAAAACTATCAATATCTCCCATTTTTGCATCACCATCAACCCATAACGAAAGAAAATAAGGTAAAGCACCACCATAGGGATCAACTTCCACTTTTACAAGATATGATTTCCCTTCCACAAGTTCAGTTTCTTTTTTCTTTAAATGAGATTTCAAATGACGATTAATTCCCCCTTTAGTAAAAGTTTTACCACAAAATATACATATACCCTCTGATTTAGGAAAATTCATTTGCATTTTCTATTCCTCCATTTAATATAATATCTATAATTCCAATAATTTTACTTTCAAATAAACTTCCAGTTAATGCCATTGTTTCTAATATAACTCCATCAGTGACTATTTTTTCTTTATTTTCAATTTTTAGAAGGATTTCTTTAGTTATTTCGTCTATTTCATTCAATAATAGCTTTTTTAATTTATTGAAGTCTATTTTGTCTTCAGTTTGTATTTCTGGGAAAAGTTCTTTTAATTTATTTATATTATATTGTAAAATATCTTTGCTTTTTTCATCTAAGTTTGATTCTATCATTAAAATCTCCTAATGTTAAAAATTAACTTTAATTAAATCATTTGATAATCAATGAATAAATTTTCTATGCAATGGTGATTGTTCTCTTTTTTATTAATATATTCCACATACTCATCAACATTCATATTTTTAGTTTCTTTTCTTATTCGTTCTTGTAATTTATGTTTAAAAATGACACAATCAAAGTTACCATTTTCATCATTGAAATCACTCATTTTTGACTTATTTTCTTTATTCATAAAACCATTCCATATATTTTAAGTTATAATATATTTATTATCTTTAAAATTTATCATATTCTAAAATTAAAGTCTATTAAACTTAATTATGTTTAAAATTAGAATTAGTTAATTTAATGTAATCATTTGGTAAGAATATCTTACAATCAATATCCTTAAATATTTTGCTAATATTTTCTTTATATTTAATAATTGTCTTATCTTGAGTTATAAATCCAACATTTTTATTTAAAACTTTAATTAACTCATAATAATCCAATAAAATTAATTTATCTGCTTTGTGAATTTCTGTATTGTCTATAGATTTTTCTAAATCATTATATTTATCTTCAATATAATAATTATCACAATTTAAAGTCGAAATGAGATAATTTAAATCTTTAATGTAAAATCTAAAAGTTTCTTTAATATCTTTTTTATTATTCAATATATTTGAATTATTTTTGCTAATTAAATCATTATATATAGAATCATGAAAAATAGAAAAAAGATCATTTATTATTTTATTAAAATTTTCTTTTGGAATTCCCTCAGGAAAATCTGTATGTGAATATTTATTTAAAAAATCTTTTTTTAATTTATTAATAGATAACTCTGATTTAGATGGATTAATTTCATTATTATTAAATATAAATTCTTCAGCAAAATCCAAAAGTTTTGTAGAAATTCTTCTTTTTCTACTTATTACTTCAATAGCTTCGTTTTTAACCCTTTCACTAATATATTTCTTTTGAATATCATTTTTAAAGTATTCTTTACAAATTAAGTAATTTTCATTATTTTCATCTGGAAAAATGTTTCCTAAGATAATATTAGTGTCTAAAAAATGTAAATTTATATTCCACATTTATTATCTCCTTAAATAATTACCTACTGTGGAATTTAGAATTTGTTTTTGAATTGGAGTATATTTATGAAGATTATTTTTTGATAAAATATTTTTATTTTTAATTTCTTCTTCTGCATTAGATATATATGATTTTAAAATTTTTAGATTTTCATTAAATTCTAAATCCCATTGTTTAGACATATTATCATAAAATTTGTCTTTATACTGGACTCTAAGACCTTTAGCAAATGTGCACCATAATTTTTTAATAGGTTCTCTTAAAATAATCCAATACTTACTTAAATTATTCTCTTCATTAATGAAATCAATTTTTGTAGTAAAATTAGAAAAAATATCTGAAAATTCATTAAAATAATTATCATAAGGTAATTGGGATTCACATTTAAAAAAAGTTTCAATTAAATAATCTTCATTCTTAATTTCCCTAAATTCATTAGCAGTATCAAAAATTTCGAATTTAAAAGAATACATGCATTTAGAAGGTGCATAATTTCTATAAACATCTTTATGTAACTGATCGTAAAAATAATCTTTATCACAAATTAATTTAAAAATTAAATCGTCTAATTCATCTAAATACTCATGAATAATATTAAACTTCATAATTTCAGATTTATTGAGAGAATGTTTATACAAATGAAATGAATCTCCTACAAAATTAGAAAAAGGACCAAAATAATACCAATAATAAGGCAAATAATTAAATAAAGGATGATCTTCACCGAGCCACATTTTTATTTGAAAAATAGCTTTTTGTGCCCTAAAATTTTTTAAATCCATATTTTTTTCATGTAATTTGACAAATAAAAAAGCCATTACTTCATCAACCACTTTTCCCATATTTTCCTGTGATTGTCCAATCATAAAAATCACATCCTCAATAAAATAGCATGATAACTAAAAAAATAAATAATTTAATATAAATTATGTATAAAAATATATATAAATATTTCCTAAATTGTGAAAAATTCTTTTTATTATTTTTTTAATAATATTAATTCATGAATTTTCTTTTGATTTTCTAATCTTTTCTTTAATTTCATTACTAAAATCAAATTATTTATTAAAATCAATATCATCCATAATATTTCAGCAAAAAATAAAAAGTATAATGTGTTCTACAAAATCCCAACTACTGGTTGGGATATTTTAATAACAATCATAAAAATAGTAATAATAAATTTTTGACTTTTGAAAAATTTTGATTCAATTATTTTATCACACAATTAAAATATTCTTATAATTTCTTCTTTATCATCAAAATGTTCATCAAAATTTCTTTTAAATCCTCAAAAGATACCAATAATTCTTCTTCATCTTTCCAATTAACTATTAAAATAGTAATAGAATAAGAATCATCTTTTAAATGGCTAACAGTCCCTGCAATATTAAACTCATCTAAAAAATCAATGACTGTCACAATTTCTCCAATTGGAATATCTGTAGATGAATTATTAATAATTTTAGCTTTAAAGGGAAATATTAATTTATCATCCATATATGCTTCCCAACACCAAGAAATCTTGTTATCACTATAAACATCACAAATTGGACCATAATCAATTCGTTTTTCCTGATTTAAATCCTTTTCCATATATCTTCCTAAAAATATTTAATATAAAATAATGAGATTTAAATCCAATTTTTTAAATTTAAATTATCTATATGTTTATAATGTTTAGTATTATTTGATATTAATAATCCATTATTTTTTATAACTGTTGCAGCTATTAGAATATCTGCATCATCTATTGTTTTTCCTTTTTTCCTTAAATTAGAATAAATATCTGATGCTTCGATTATAATATCATCATCTAAATATAATATAGTTAAATGTTCTAAAAGTTTTTCAAAAAGATTAATTTTATTATTCTTATATTTAAATTTCAATCCTTTAAGAATTTCATAAATATTAATAATACTTATACAAAGTTTTTCATCATTTTCAATGGCATTGATTAATTCTTTAACAACCTTTTTATTGCCTCTAAAAAAATAAGATATTATGTCTGAATCT
>JAISIT010000013.1 GCA_031261915.1 Candidatus Methanoflexus mossambicus | reverse complement strand
TGTTAAAAAAATTATGAAGACTTTTGAAGGTATATTATCAAGAATATGTCTCAGACAGAAATTCTGGGGCAAATACTGTGAGATTCAAATTTAGCAGAAAAGTTTTTGACAGAGCCTTAATATTACCTTTTATTAATTAATACATTTATTAATGATATTTAGTTAGTTACATTATTAACATTATTAGATTTATTATAATTAAATTAATAATATGTGGTGTTATATTAGTATATTGCCATTAATTATAATTGGCATATGTAAAAATTATTTATATATTTTTTATAATATCTTTAGGCTCCTATTTTTTGTGAAAAATTAGAGTATTTTGATGTTTTGTTTTTCTTTTTGGAATGTGTTTCTTTTTTTCCTTTTTAAAAAATACATTTTAGTATTGTTTTAAAATAATTTCATCGTATTTTAAACCAATGTGTGTAAATAATAATGTGAAATATAATTATTTGAGGATAAGAATGAAGCACCACTTAAATTATGATAAAAAAGACAATAATTATATTTTGTTAGGCGAAATATTTAAAGTTATTGATTCTAGAAAATCTCAAAAAAATCATTGGATCTTGTGGAGTAAAAAAAACATCAATATGTTGATTTTATCATTTAAAATATTATTTACATGAACATCTTTTAATTTAAACATCAATTTCATAGTTAATGATTTAAAAAATAGTAAATAACTTAAGAATTTCTTCAATGTTGAAGAAATTCATGGAACATCTTATATTTACAATTATTTTAGTAATTTAACCGAAGAAAAACACTTAAAATAACTAATAGGATATTAAATACATTTAAAATTTATCAAATACGAAAATCAATGGTTTTTTGGTAGATGCGATTCATATAGATTTAGATTTCAATATAAAACATAAAAAGAACTAAAAAATATTTAAAAACATTAGATTTGAAATGGAGTTTCTCAAGCTCTAAATGATTTTATATTGGCTTTAAACCGCAGTTATCATTGAACATATCTCTACTATGCTGTTGCGATTTTAATCCTTTCAGGAGCTCCCAACGATGAAAAACTTTTTGATGAAATTTTAAAAGAACTGAAAAAAAGACGATTAATTAAAAATCAAAACATTCTAATCTTTGATAAAGGATATTACACTCATAAAAACTACCAAATACGAATAAGTCATTATAATATTGTTCCTTTAATTTTTCCAAAAGAAAAATTAGGCATAGAAAGATTAGAAGATAGTTTAACTTAACCTTTCGAAATTTTTAGCTCTAAAAAAACCCACGAAAAAATTAAAAAAATTTACAACAAATTAAAAACATAATTAATCAATTACTAAAAAATTGAAATCTCACAAAACCAATAAGAAGCAAAATCGAAGATTTTTTCAAATTATGCAAATAAACCTAGATTTAAAACAATTACAATCAAATTCAGTTAAAAAAAACAACCCTCCTAACTATATTTTTAGCAGGCATAATCACAACACTAGGTCACACAGGAAAAAAAGACCTACAAAAGCTCTCAGAAACCTAAAAAAATAGAAGCCTAAATAATTTTAATGATAGTTACATATAGAAAAACATTTATTAAAAGGTAATCAAAGAATAATATTATATAAACATTGAACCTTACTTAAAATATTTAATATGCAAAAAGTCATGATTATAGTATTATATGAAATTTAAGAGGAGAGATATATTATGACAAATGTTGATGAGGAGATTAATAGTAAAAGAAGTGAATTAAGGTCCGAAAGGTTAGATATGAGTTTTGGAGAAATTATTCGGATGTACATTGATAGAGAAATCTTAATAGATCCCGATTATCAAAGGCTTTTCAGATGGAATTTATCTAAAAGAACATATTTCATCGAATCATTATTATTAAACCTACCAATTCCTCCTATTTTTATTGCGGAAAACGATGAAAACCAATGGGAAGTTGTGGATGGGTTACAAAGAATTTCAACAATACTTTCATTTTGTAATGTTTTAAAAATGCCTGATAATGATAAACCTCATAGTGAAAATGGATGGGAGCTTGAGAAAGGAGATTTAATAGAAAATCTTGAAGGTTTGAGTTATGATCATTTAAGTAGAGATTCTCAGTTTTTAATCAAACGATATATTTGTAGGATGGAAGTATTAAAATCAGATAGTAAAATTGATATGCGATATGAATTATTTAAAAGATTGAACACAGGAGGAACTACTTTAACTGATCAAGAGATTCGTAATTGTATATTTAGAGGAGAATCTACTAAATTCAACAAATTTTTGAATGAAAAAGGAAATGAACAAGCGTTTATAGATTTGATCGATCCAACCCCTAAAAAGAAACAAGAAAAGTATTTAGAAGAATTAGTTCTTAGATTCTGTTCTCTGTATAATAATGCAGACAATATTAATCATAATATTTCAGAACACATGACTGATTTCATGAAATATAATATAAAAAACTATAACAAAATCGATGAGCTAAGAGTAATTTGGGAAAAGTTAATAAAAATTATTAGCCCTTTGGGGAGAGATATTTTTAGAGCAAAAAGTAATGGGTATTTTTCAACAGCAATATATGATGGAATAATGGTAGGAATTGCACAGAATTTAGAGAAATATGAAAAAGATTCCTCTGGTTTAAAAGAAAAAATTGAACTTTACACGGATAAAGCAGAAAATAAAGGTTTTATTGGTTCTCAATCACACAACAAAAACACTATCAAAAATAGATTGTTGTTAGCTGATGCAATTTTTAAAGATTCACATGGATAATTTAATTACCTTAATTGAAGAAGATGTTGATTGGAGAATTTCTCAAATATCAGTAATCAGGAAATTAATTATTAAATCAGATCAGATTCTTGATAAAGAATTTTTGATTAAACATTCAGT
Organism: Candidatus Methanoflexus mossambicus; assembly: GCA_031261915.1. Taxonomy (GTDB): domain Archaea; phylum Methanobacteriota; class Methanobacteria; order Methanobacteriales; family Methanobacteriaceae; genus Methanoflexus; species Methanoflexus mossambicus. The sequence continues at coordinate 888 of JAISIT010000013.1, read as the reverse complement.
TCCTATAATATATTCATTATGGGAGGGTTTTTTAAAAAATACTTATGAATATATTGATAGTTATATTATACGAAAAACTCAGATTAATTCAAATTTCTTTTATGAAGATTTGTATATAACAACTTATTTTTTAGATAAAAAATGCAACTTCAATGCTAAAAGAAAAGGTACAGTAGATAAAATAATGTTTGTAGAAAAATTATTTAATACAATAGATAATCCTCCTAGTGAAAAAATTTCTAGAAATGAGATCACTCGAACTACATTTAATTATGATAATACTTGTAAGTTGTTATCTGTTTTTTCACTACCATTAATTGACCCTAAATATAAGGATGATCTAGACGAATTTTTAAAATATAGAAATAAATTGAGTCATGGAGATAGAACAAGATTTAGGGAAATAAGTTTTGATAAAGTTAATGATTATGCTAATATGATTATTGATTTAATGTATGATATTCAGATGAGTGTTGAAAAAAGATTTTTGGAATATGGGTAAAAATATCTTGTGTAAAAAATTTTGCTTTGATAAATAAATTGGATGAAAATATGACATATTCAATCATAACTATATATCCATCTTTTATATAACAATCTACTATAAATTGTATTTTTATCTTATATTTAATTATTATGTTTGTTAACTTACATTATTAATATTATTATTTTACTTTGAGTAATATTATCAATATTATTACTATAAGCATTATTAGTATTAATATTGCTATTAGAGGGGTATTATATGTTAGTATTGTTATTTAATTGTTATTAGATTACTATTTAATTACAAGTTAGGTGTTAATTTGATTATTAATGAAAAAACTAAAATAATTGGATTGATAGGTCATCCAGTAGAACATAGTTTAGGTTCAGCTATGCATAATG
>JAISIT010000306.1 GCA_031261915.1 Candidatus Methanoflexus mossambicus | reverse complement strand
ATGAGTAATTCTATTGATATTATAACTATTTTAAATGATATTCAGATGGAAATTTTGGAGAAAATGATTAAAGATGAGATTAAAACTAAAAATTTATCTGAAAATGAAATAAATTTACTTTTAAATAGAAGTGATAGTAAAAATTTAGTTTTAAAAGTTCATGAAAATATCATTTATACTATTCTTTATTATTTTTTGGATCAATGGAATTTTGATTTTAATTTATGTTATAAATTTTTCAATAATTTAAGTAATAATAAATTAAGTTCAAAGTATAATGAAATTATTTCTAAAATGGATAAATTAGAGTTTAAAGATATTTCTATTTTAGAACAACTTCATATTTCTTTTTTAAATTCACAATATATTTTTGAAGATTCAAAAGTAAAAATAAAAAAATCAAAAATTAATTTAAGGGAAAGAGGTGCAGTTTATACTCCTAAAAATATTGTTTGTGAAATGGTTATTAATACAATAAACAATCAATTAAATAATGGAGTAAGTTTAACTAATTTACAGATTATGGATTTTGGATGTGGAACTGGTAGATTTTATATTGAGGCATTTAATTATCTGTTGTCTTTAGGTTTAAACGAAAAAGAAATTATAATAAATAATTTATTTGGTATAGATATTGATCATCTTGCTATTGATATTTTAAAAATTAAAGTATTAAATCAATTGGAAGATCCAAATATTGATGATTTGGAAAATTTATCTAATAATATTGTATGTAAGAATATGTTAATTAATTCTAAAGAAAGATTAAACAATGATGGAATTGATTATAATGATGAATTTCCTAATGTTATGAAAAATGGGGGATTCAATGTTATTTTATCAAATCCGCCTTATTTTTTATTAAAAATAAATAAAAAAACTAATAATCTTCAATTTAATGAACATTTGGATTTTTTATCTAATAAACTAAAAAATGAAATAAGCTATTTTAGAAATTCTGGTTCTTATAACTTTTCAATTGAGGGTATGTTAAATTATTATAAACTTTCTATTGAACAGATGATCAATATTTCGACTAACGGTGCTGAATTGGGCATTATTTGTCCATCTACATTGTTTGCAGATTTAAGTTCTAAAAAATTAAGAAAATTTTTAATTGAAAAAAATAAAATTAGAAAAATAAAATATTTCTCGGAATCATCTAAGTTATTTAATAATGTCAGTCAAGCAACTGTGATTTTTTATTTAAAAAAATCTGCAAATACAAAAGATATAGAAATTAATATAAATGAAAATTTTATTGTGCCATTAGAGTTAATAAAAAAATTTAATGAGTTTTATGAAATTCCGTATATTTCTAAAATTGGTTGGAATATATTAGATAAACTTTCAAAATTTCCAAAATTAAAAGAAATTAAAGAAATTCGAAATAAACGAGGTGAATTTGATTTAACATTTTATAAAGATTGTATTATTAAAAAAGATACTGGATGGAGATTAGTTAGAGGAAATATGATTAAAAATGGCAAAATTATCGATAAAAATGATGAATTTGTTGATGTTGAAAAGTTTAAAAAATCTAAATCATTAGAATATTTAGAAAATGATTTTAATAAAAAAAGATTAGTATGCCAACAAATTGTTAATAAAAGTATATTAAAACGATTAAATTTTGTTTACTGTGAAAAAACAGATATTTTAGGAAATTCTTGCAATTATATTAATGCAAATAGAATTTTACTCGATTTTTTATCATTATTGCTTAATTCTTATTTGTTAAATTGGAGATTTAATATTACAAGTAGTAATAATCATGTTAATAATTATGAACTTAATGAATTGCCAATTTGTATTACAAATAAAATAAATTTTGATAATTTAAATGAATTGGAGAGAAACATTAAAATATGTGAAATATATAAATTAAATAAAGAAGAAACAAATTATATTTTAAAAGATTTTTTTTTGGAAGATGAAATAAATAGTTCATGGAGAAATATAATTGAAAATATTTAATCATTTAGCACCAGGATTTAGTGACTTAGAATGGGAAATGGTAAAACATATTCCTGAAGGGGGTAATTGGAAAAATATTCCTGAATCTGTACCATCTAAACGTTTAGAACAAATTAGAAAAAGTGGAGGAAGAACAACATATTATGGTCGTTTAAGGAGAGATAAACCAAGTTATACGATTTCTACATATTTTAATAGATTAGGTAATGGATGTAATCTTCATCCAGACCAAAATAGACTTATTTCTATTAGAGAAGGAGCAAGATTACAGTCTTTTAAAGATGATTTTATATTTCATGGTCCAAAAACTTCTCAGTATAAACAAATAGGAAATGCTGTTCCACCTTTATTATCTAGGGTAATTGCTGAATCTTTAGAACCTTTTTTAAATAATAAAAATTTCATTGATTTATTTTCTGGTGCTGGAGGATTATCTGAAGGATTTATTATTCAAAATTATAATTTAATTGGTTCAGTAGAGATAGAAAAACATTTTTTCACAACATTTTTTGAAAATCATGGAATTAATAAAAATGGAAAGTTTTTACATGGAGATATAACAGAAAATAATGTTAGAAATGAATTAGTTTCAATTACCGATGATTTTGATGTAGAATTAATTGTTGGTGGTCCACCTTGTCAAGGTTTTTCTACTGCGGGTTGTAGAAATCCTAATGATAAAAGAAATAAATTATTTAATTATTTTGTTGATTGTGTAAATAGGATAAAACCTGAAATTTTTGTAATGGAAAATGTTCCTGGTTTATTATCTATGCAAAAAGGAGAGGTTATAAATGAAATAAAATCAAAATTTGAAAAAATCGGATATAATATTATAGATCCTTTTAAATTAAATGCTGAAGAATTTGGTGTTCCTCAAAGAAGAAAAAGGATATTTATCATAGGATCAAGAAATAAAATTAGATACAAAATTCCTGAACCCTTGTTTTCAGAAAATAATAATGATTTACCAAAACCAATAACTGTGAAAGATGCAATATTTAATTTACCTCCTTTGAATGCTGGTGAAGGTGGAATGGAATTAGAGTTTAATAATGAAATAAAACCATGTTCTAGCTATGAAGAATATATAATGGGAAAAATAACATTTTCTCAATTTTATAAATCTATGGTTGTGAATGAAACATTGATATAGCTTTCTCTGATAATTTAGTTATAATTTCATTTAATAGTTCTTTTCCTTTATCATATTCTTGAATATCTAAGTTTTCAATTAATTCTTCAATTTTAAGACTGATTGCGTCATCTTTCGAGTATTTCTGTTTTCTATTTTTCTTTAAAAGATATTCTTCTAATGATTCCTGAGAAATTCTAATATATCTTTCAGCATTTTTCTTTTTATTTTTATTACTTATTGGGTTGGAAATAATTTTTAAGTTTTCTAATTTCAGTGGATCAAAATCTTTAAATTTATAATCATAAAATGAGTATTCTGGTTTTAAGAATTGTTTTAAGAAAATAAAGTGTTTAGACTCATTTATTATCGCAAAAACACATAAAACATTATGGATATGGCTTCTCATAATTTTACTTAGTTTAAGTGCATCGTCATCACTATTTATTTCAGTTTTCAAATGATCCCATAATTTTTTAGAATGCCATGAAATCACAGTATTGCCTTGTTTTTCTGCTTGAATTAATATTTTAACATCATCTAATGTCATTCTATTATTTTTAGCACTATTACAAGATTTACACAATGGATTAAATTGTGCTCTATGAGTAAAACCTAAAGAAATTGGTCCGATATGGTCTGCAGTAACTCTAGCTTTTTTTCCACACATTGGGCATATTATTTCTTCTTCATATCGTTTATATTCTCCCATTAATCTATTGGCTAAATTCCAATTTCCTTCAGCCCAATTTTCGTAAGCTCTGCGATCTTGAGTATATCTTTTTAAATTATCTTTATTTCTTCCAGTGTCTTCTTTTTCTCTACAACATGCATTATAAGAATGAAATCCATCAAATCTATCTGGAGCATTGCTCATAACTCCAGGACTTAATTTAATCCTATTTTTTATAATATAATTTAAAAAACTTTTTTCGTCATCATTAATATTACTTGGGATTTTGAATATTTCTCTAAATTTAATATAAATATTATTTCCAATGATACTTTTTAAAATCTTAAAAATTTTAATAATTGATTTATCATAACTATCAAATGATATTGGGCTCAATTCATTGATTTTTTTCAAAGTATTCTTATTGGGATAGATATAATTTATAGAAAGTTCTTTTCCACAAGTTTGACAAGGTTTCATACCATTTAATTCTTTAGGATGTATTTTTCTTGCTACTTCTGCTCGATTTGATACATTTAAGTTTTTTACTTGTTTATCCCACCAATATGCTCTTTCTTTACCTAATTTTGAATTTCCAGTAACTACCCATCTTACAGATCCGTCATTTTTATATTTTTCAGGAATACCATTATAATTTGGATGTTTTGCAATAAACTTTGTATATTCTATAAATTTTGGATGCCATTTTCGTTTATTTCTTACCATAATATCACATTTTTTTGCACTGTCAATTTTCACTGGTTCAAATTAAATAAAAATACCCTAATATAACTTAAATTTAATTTATTCAATATATCCATGAAATTAACTATTGATTCAAGTAAGTTGATTTTGACAGTGCCCATTTTTGTTTGATCATTCTTATTTGTGATTTGTCGTATTGTTTTAAATAAATCTTCTATTTATTTTTATTTTTTCATATATTTTTTATAATATTTAAATCTTTTTTTCATTTTGAAATATTATATTTTTTTTATTTTTTATTAATTTTTGTGATAATTGTTATTTTTTAAATATTCAACAGATTTTAAGATATTTTCTTTAAATTGAGGATTTATATCTTCTATAAAATCCATAAAATCATTAGAAATTTGGTTATGTTCATATAACTTTTTATTTTCATTATATTTTTTATCATTATTAAGATTATTATTTTTATTAATATTATTTTTATTAATATTTGAATTAATAATAAATTCATTTATAAAATCTTTAATTTGATTTTTATCAATCATAAGTAATGGATAAATAATTTTAATGTTATTGACTTGTTTATTTATATTAAAATCATCATTTTTATTATAAATATTATTTTTATCATTAAATTGATTAATTATACTATTTCCAGAAAAAATATCCTCTAAATAGCTTTTTACTTTTTCATTTAAATTAATAATTGAAACAATTCCATTAAATTTTATATTATTTTCTTTATTATCCATATCATATAGTTTATTATTAAAATCATTAACTATTTTTATTCCATATTTTCTTTCATAAGGTTCTAGTAGAATATAAGCTAAAATAGATTCATAATACTTATTTTTATCATTAAATTGAATTAAAATACTCTCTTTAACTTTAAGTTCTTCACTAAGTATTTTTGATGATTTAATAGCTATTTTTTGAAATAATGAACTTCTAATAACCTCTATTTCTGGAAATTTATGGTTGAATACTTTTTCTTTTTTTCTTGAAAATTTAGAAAAACGTAGATTATTAATAAAAATTTTATTATTACTTTCTTTATTATTTTTTACATTGGTTGTGTTGTTTTCTAAGTCATAATAGCTAATAAAACGAATATCAACTCCAATTTGAGATAAAAATTTTAATACCTCTTTTTTTTCATTAAAGTTATTATTGGTGTTATTATTATTTAATGTTATATTTTCGTTAATTTTTTGAAAATCTTTTAAAAAGTTATTATTCATATTATCATTAAGGTTATTATTAATATTTTAATAAATAAAAGTATTTTTATTAATATTTTGAGGCTGTCCCACAATTATATTTCTTGAAACATTAAAGTTTTGCCAAAATTCATTGAAAATGTGAGAAGTTGATTTGTGTGGGGAAAATTTAATAAATTTTCAGCATTTTTACTA
>JAISIT010000161.1 GCA_031261915.1 Candidatus Methanoflexus mossambicus | reverse complement strand
TTCTAATTCTAATTCTAATTCTAATTCTAATTCTAATTCTAATTCTAATTCTAATTCTAATTCTAATTCTAATGATATAGATAACAAAATTAACACTTTTAAAATTGAAAATTATAGTGTATATGGAGATATTAATGAAAATAATATTAATTTTAATGATATTAATAATAGTTCTGATAATAATGCCAATAATATTGTTAATTATGGTAAATTAATAGCTAAAAATCTTGAAATTTCATTAGATGGGAGTAATTTTGATGTTGAATACGAAAATATTAATACTTTAAATGGACATCAGATTTCGGGATTTTTCCAGGTAAATACCTTTGCTCCAGGTAAACATCAAGTTTTAAATGTTCTTGCAGCTATTTGTGTTGCTTTAACTATGGAGATTGATATTAAAATTATTAAAAGAAAACTTAAATCATTTAAATTTTTAAATGGTAGAAGTTCAATTAAAAAAATCAATGGTTTTAGTGTTATTGAAGAAATTAATCCTGGAATAAATCTTAGCTCAATTAAATCATCTATTGAATCTTTAAATGAATTTAATAAAGATTTTACAGTAATTATTGGTGGAAAATATGGAATTACTTGTGAGGAAATAGATGAAATAAAACTTATTCAATATTTAAAACGTATTAGATACAAAAAGTCTTCATATTTTTGTCTTAAAGATAAAAATAAAAAATTTCAGCTAATTTTTGTAGATAATATTGGAAAGAATTTAAGCAAATATATGGATTCAATAGTCTATTTTGAAGATTATAATGATGCTATTGACTTAGCTATTAAAAATAAAACAAATATCCTTTTTATTTATAGATCTAATTACTGCGAGTTATCTAAAAGATAATTTAATTTTTTATTATTTTTTTTATAAATTTTTTATTATTTTCATATAATTTTTTCTGATTTTATTAGATTTAATTAAATTAATTTTAATTTAATAAATTATATTGATATAATTAATAAAATAAATACATTTAAATACTATTAAAACAATATTTAAAAGATAAAGTAAAACTTATAACTTAAAACTAATTGAATATTTCTTAAAATATTAGTTTCATTAATTTTAAATATTATTTTTTGATTGTATAATATTATTTTTTTTAAATATATAATTGTTATAATTAGATTAAATTAAAAATTATTTAATTATTTTTTATTTTTAGAATAATAATCTTATGGTTATTAGTTTATTCTTTTTATTAAGTTTTATTAATGTATTTAACTTGGAGGCAAAGGATTGAAAGTAGGAACAAGAGGTAGTCAATTAGCTATGTTTCAAACTAATCAAGTTATAAACTCTTTATCTGAAATTACTAAAGAAGAAATAGCTATTGATGTGATTAAAACTAAAGGAGATAAAATAACTAATTCTCAGCTTTATGATATGGATTCTCGTGGATTATTCACTAAAGAATTAGATAAAGCTGTTCTTGAAGAAGAAGTTGATTTTGCAGTTCATAGTTTAAAAGATGTTCCCACTGATTTAGATGAAGATTTAGAGATTGTTTCAGTTCCAAAAAGAGTAAGTCCCAATGAAGTTTTTATATCTAACTACGATTGGGATGAGATTAAACCAAAATCAACTGTTGGAACAAGTAGTTTAAGACGAGAAGCATTTTCTAATCATTATAAAAAAAATTTCAGTTTAAAACCTTTAAGGGGAAATATAGAAACCAGAATAAATAAAGTTCTTGACGGTGAAGTTGATGGAACTATAATGGCTGAAGCTGGTTTAATTCGCTTAGGTTTAACAAAATACATTAAAAATAGATTTTCTATTAAATATTTCACTCCTCCTGCAGGTCAAGGAGCATTAGCTATTATCATGCGAAGGGATTCTTATAAAAAACCTATTTTAGCTAAATTAAATCATTTTAATTCATTTCAAGAAGTTTTAGCTGAAAAAACTATCCTTTTTGAATTAGAAATTGGTTGTCAATGGCCATTAGGGGCGAATGCTCATTTTGATGGAAATAAACTTTCATTATATTCAATTTTACTTACACAAGATGGTGAAATTTTAATTAAAAATCAAATTGAGGGAAATATTAATGATGCCCAAGATTTAGGTATCCAAATGGCTAAAAAATTTAAAGATTACCTTTAATATAATAATTATATTTTTAAATATCGTGTTTTATTAAATATTATCTCAAACAAGAGATATTCATAAATTTCAATATACATCTTTTAGGAGACATTAAAAATGGACAAAGTTAAAGTGGCAGTTATTGGTGTTGGTGCAATGGGTAAAAATCATGTCAGAGTTTATTCTAAAATGGAAGATGTAGACTTAGTTGCAGTTTCTGATGTCAGTAAAGACCTTTTAGATTTAACAGTAAAAAAATATAATGTAGAGGGTTTTTTAAACTATGAAGAAATGTTTGAATCATCTGATATTGATGCAGTTAGTGTCTGTGTTCCCACTACATTTCATCATGATGTGGTTATGTCAGCTATTAAATATGGAAAACATGTTTTAGTTGAAAAACCAATTGCATTCACATTAAATGAAGCAGAAGAAATGGTTAAAGCTGCAAAAGATAAGGGAGTTATTCTTTCCACTGGACATGTTGAACGTTTCAATCCAGCTATTCAAAAAGCCAAAACATTAATTGAAAGTGATGTAATCGGGGATATTGTTTCTGCTTCTGCTAAGCGAGTTGGACCATATCCTCCAAGGATTAAAGATGTTGGTGTAAGTATTGATTTAGCTATTCATGATTTGGATGTCATGTATTACCTTTTTAATGAACCAGCTATTCAAGTTTATGCTACAATGGGAAGTATTTTAGAAAAATGTGAATATGAAGATCATGCTGAGGTTATGACTAAATTTGGTAATGATATAACTGGAATTTTAGAAGTTAATTGGCTAACTCCATATAAACGAAGAGAAATAGAAATCACTGGAACTGCAGGCATTATTTCTGTTGATTATATAGATCAAAGTATTGATGTTTACGGTGCTTTTGCTCAAGATCTTAAAATTGAACATACTGAACCATTAAAAGAAGAATTAACTTCCTTTTTAAATTCTGTTAAAACTGGAGCAGATGTTGAAATATCTGGAGAAGATGGATTAAATGCTTTAAAAATGGTTTTAGCTGCGAAACAATCTTCAATTAAAAATGAACCAGTAAATATTTCGGATTTATAACATATTTTTTATTATTTTTTATTACTTGAGCGAAGTTAAATTAGAAAATCAAAGATTTTTTAATTATTTTGATTGTTAACTATTAATTGTTAACTATTTTGATTGTTAATTCATGTATATTTTTTCATAGTATATTTTAATAAATAAATTAAAAAATATTTTTAAATATATTTACATATTTGGAGATGATTTTAATGGTATCTGTAGATGAATTTATTATTTCAACAGCAAATAAATGTCCTGGCTTTAAAATTTTAGAAACAAAAGGATTTGCTTATGGTTTAACTGTTAGGAGTAGAGGAGTTGGTGGAAATATCAGTGCTGGATTAAAAAGTATTGTTGGTGGAGAAATTGGAGCATATATCACAATGATGGAAAAAACTCGTGATGATGCTTTAAATAGTCTTATAGAACATGCAAAAGAATTAGGTGCAAATGCTTTGATTTCTGTCCGTTTCGACTCAAATGACATAGCTCAATCAATGCAAGAAGTTTTAGCTTATGGAACAGCAGTTGTTGTGGAAAAAGAATAGAAATTCTATTTTAAATAATTTCTTTCTTATTTTTTTTTTTTTTTTTTTTTTTACTTTTATTTTGTTATATTCTTTGTTTTTACTTTTATTTTGTTATATTCTTTGTTTTTACTTTTATTTTGTTATATTCTTTTTTTATTAATTTGTTTTTTAAATTTTTTCATATTTGGCTGAAATTAACTTAAAATTAAAATTTTTGGTTATTTGATTATTTTTTCTTATTTTTTTTTTAAATTTAACATAAAGATATGTATATTTTTTATTAAGTTTTTTATATAACCTTAAAAACAATAAGTATTTATATATAATCATATAAATATATATCTTGAAATAAATTTTATTTCAAAATTTTTTATAATAAATCTTCGGAGGATTTTTATGGAAGATAAAGTTTTAGAATCTTATTTTTTAGATATGAAATCTGAATTTAAAATTGTAAATCATAACATAGGATGTTTAAATAGTAAAGTTAACCAGCTTGATGAAAAAATTGATAAGTTAAATTTAGATTTAAATAAAAGAATGGATTATCTTGATGATAATCAAAAGATTTTATCTAATGATATGAAAGAGATTAAAGAAAATCATTTACATCATATAGAATTAGATATAAATTCTCTTAAAAATAATGAAAAATGGGTTAGATATGGAATAATTACTATTGCACTAGGTATTTTTCTTTTGCTTACATTACAATCTCTTTTTATTCAATCGATTTTTTAAGTATAGGTTAATAATTAACTTTTATTTATTTTATACTACTTAAATTTAAATCTATTTTTTTGATTTAAAACATAAGTATTATATAATTTAAACAAGATATTTATATTATTATTTATAATTAATTTTAGGTTTATACTTAAAGTTATAACTTATTTTTTAAATTTATAATTTATAATTATTTTTTAAATTTATAATACTTTAGAATAATAATTTTTAAATTTTCCTAAGTTAATGTTGTATATTGATTTTATATAGGTTTAATTTAGTGATTTAATTAAGATCTTAATTTAAATAATAATGATAAATTCTATTTTAATCTATAATTTGGTGTAAAAATGAATAAGAAATTAATTAAAAAAGCACATGATTTACGAAGTCATGGCTTTACTACTGGAGAAATAGCTGATCAGTTAAATGTTTCTATGGATACTGCGAGATGGTTAACACTTCAGAAAGTTACTGAAGAAAAACATGAAGATGCTCCTGTTGATGTAGCTATTAATTTAACTCGTTTAGGTGGAAGTTCTACAAGACTTCGTCATGTTTGTGCTGCTTTATCTGATATGGTTACTAAATATTTAGATAATGAAGAATATAATGAAGAAGTGGTCATTGTTGGAATAGCTATTAGTGGTGTTCCTTTTGCAACGATGATGGCAGATTATTTGCAGTTTGAAGAGGGATATAATACTTCATTGGCTGTTTTCCATCCAATTAAACATAAAGAAAACGAAGAAAATCAAGAATCTGAATCTGGAACATTTAGTGCAAATTTTGCTTGTGTAAATGGAAAAAGAGCTATTATTGTTGACGATGTTACAACAAGTGGCAGAACTATAAATGAATTGATTAAAGAACTTAAAAAGAAAGGAGCAACTCCATTAGCAGCTACTGTTTTAATTGATAAATCTGGAGTTAAAGAAATTGATGATGTTCCTGTTAAATCTTTAATTCAAGTTAATAGGTTAGGTTAAATTACTTTTTTTATTTATAATATTTTTTATATTTTTTATATTTTTATATTCTTTTTCCTATTTTTTTCATATCTCTTTTTTTATATTCTTTTTCCTATTCTTTTTTTTAAATAATTTTTAGTTTAAATATTATTTTTTTTAATTTTATGGACGATACCTTAAAATAGCTGCAACACCACCAAAAGCTCTTAGTAACTGAACGCCTTCTTCTGTTTCTGTGGAAATTATTTCAACATCTGTATCATATTCATCAGCAAGGTCAACATAGTGGTCAATTAATTTTTTTGTTTGTATGGTTTTCATTGGGTCTTTACAGTTTGAACAAAGCTTTTTTTCTTCATCTGCTTTGGTTTTGTATGTAATTTCTGCTTCAAATCCACAATTTAAACATCTCATATAATGTCTCTCATGTTCAAGGTCTTCAGAAATGAGTAATGTGTCAATAGCTCCCATTTGAAGATATTTGTTAATATCTTTATCTCCATAAGCAGCTAAACCTTTTTCATTGATTAATTCTTTTAAAAATCTTCCTACAAGTTTTTTTTCTTTCATTACTTCAATATCACTTAAAATATCTGAAGATTTATCTATTATTTCTCGAATTCCAAACTCACCAGTGTATGATGTATCAATTGAAGCTATTACTTTATCTTGAAGTTCATAGTTTAAATAATCTCCTTTTAAAAATTCTTCTTTCGTATGTCCTGGACCACCAATTAAAAGACCTTGTAAATCTTCTATTGGGAGAAGTGTTTCATTCATGTGGTCTCCAATTCTTTTTTTAAATTCATGGGCTGCAAGGTCGATTAAACGATCAAACCGTCTTTGTGATTGTCCTCCTGCTTTATGTTTTCCTGGAACTCCACTTGTTAAATGTTTTAAAATATCTATTCTTTTACCTTTAAGGGTAGCTATTGTTGCTTCTTTTCTATCTAAAACAGCCACTCCATAGATTTCTTTTGTATCCATCATATATTCTAAAGGTTCAAGGTAAAATTCACTGTTACAATGATATGTATATGTTACAATAGCTTCTGGAGGGGAAAATACATAGGTTTCCATTTTTTCTGTTCCTGGACCTCCTTTAGGTATCATTCCAACAAATAAAACAAGTCCATTTTCAGGAGCTGATGAAAATAAGCGAAGACGTTGAATAATTACTTCAATAGCTGATTGAACATTTTTACGGGTTTGTTTACTTTTAATATTAGCACTTTGACCTAATTCATCTCGCATATGTTTTGTAACATCACTTAATTGCTTATCATGAGGAATGTATACTGAAACTAATTCAGTTCCTTTTCCTTTTTTTTCTTTTAATTCATTTAGTGTTCTTTTAAATTCATATAATTCTTTTGAACTTATTTTTGACATATTTTCATTATCTCCATTAAATATTGTTAAATTAGAATAAATTAGTTTATATTGAAAATTTAAGTTAATTATAGTTTTAATATTAATATATTTATTAAATTAAGTTTAAATTATTAAATTATATTAAATTATATTAGGTTATATTATATTTTATATTAATTAGATTAATTTAGTAAATTAATTACTTTAATAAATTAATTACATAAATTCTTCTAAAAAATCTAATAATTTCTAAAAATGTTAAAAATTTTAAAAAAAAAGTATAAAATTATTTATATTTCGTATTTTTTTCTTTTAAATATTAGGATTATTGTCAAATATTTATCATATATTAATTTTTGTTTATATTTATATATAAATTTACTGATTTTTTTAATTTTAAATGCAAACTTTTTAGAAAACGGGAACTAAAGTTCCCTAAGTTTGCTTTGCAAACAAAAGTTGGATTAAAAAAACTATCTAAATTAATTAACAGTTTAATTTTAAATCCTAAAATTATAAATAATATAATAATCATAAATAATTATATCATAATTTAATTCATTATTCTTATATTTTTTTAGGTGTATAAATGAAAATTGTTGTTGCAGTTGGAGGATCAATTTTATTAAAAGAAAATACCCATAAACGATTTACAGAATATGGGGAGATTTTAAAATCATTAGCTGATGGTCATGAAATTTTTGTTATTGTAGGTGGTGGAAGACCTGCAAGGGATTATATAGCTATTGCTCGTGATTTAGATGCTGGAGAAGCTATTTGTGATGATATTGGTATTGAAGTGACTCGTTTAAATGCACGACTTCTCACATTAGCTCTTGGAGAGTTTGCTTATCCTAAAATACCTCATAACTTCCAAGAGGCAAATGAATTCTCTGCTTATGGACGTATAGTTGTTATGGGTGGAACAGAACCAGCTCACAGCACTGATGCCGTTGGAGCTATTCTTGCAGAGTATGTTAATGCCGATTTATTTGTTAATTTAACCTCTGTTGATGGAATGTATGATAAAGACCCAAATAAGTTTGAAGACGCAAAATTAATTAAAGAAATCACGGCTGATGATATGTTAGACTTTTTAAAAGATAAAAATCAAGAAGCTGGAACCTATGAGTTCTTTGATACCACAGCTATTCATATGATTAAAAGATCTAAGTTAAAAACTGTCATTGTTAATGGTTTTGACAGTAAAAACTTAATTAAAGCTATTAATGATGAAAATGTTGGAACTAAGATTATTAATTAGTTTTTAATCAATTTTTTTATTTCTTTTATTTCTTTTATTTCTTTTATTTCTTTTATTTCTTTTATTTCTTTTATTTCTTTTATTTCTTTTATTTCTTTTATTTCTTTTATTTCTTTTATTTGTTAATTATGATATTAGGAGAGATATTATGGTAGATGTTCATAAACATTGTCCTATGTGTGGGACTCCGATTCCTTTAGATGAAATAACTTGTTCAAATAAATGTCAAGTTGAGTATAACAATCGTGTTGCTAAAGCTAAAAGATCTCAATTGATTTCTTTAGGGATAATGGTATTTGTAATACTTATAATTGTTATAATGATTTTATCTAAAAATAATATTTTTTAATTTTTATAGTTTTATTTTGTTATAGTTTTATTTATTTTAATTTTTGTTTTAATACAAAAATAGTTTTATCTCTTTTTTTATATTAATACATTTTAATACTTATTGTTTTATTATTATTTTCTTTTATTTTCTTTTATTTTCTTTTATTTTCTTTTTTTGTTTTTTGTTTTTTCTTTTTTTGTTTTATACTTTTTTTAATTTTAATATTTATTTTATTGTTTTTTTTATAAATAAAAGTTTTTAAAGTTTTATTTTTAGAAAATTAAGGATATATATTTAAATAATAATGTTTTAAATATTAGTAATTTAATTAATACTAATGTTAATACTAATGTTAATAATTATAATTATAATAATAATTATAATAATAATAATAATAATAATAATTATAATTATAATAATAATGATTATATTGATTGTAGTAATTATAATTTTAATTGCTAATAATTATAATAATAGTAATAATAATGTATATAATTAAATAACATGCAAATAACGGATTATTAAATAAAAAAAAGAATTTAATTTAAGTAAATTGATTTTTACATGGATAATATTTCAATATTGCAATTAATCTTTTGAGAGTTTACTATTTTTAAATCCATATATGCCATAAATAATTAGTCCTATTAACATCCAAATTAATAATCTTAGCCATGTGGCTACTGGTAGGGCTATCATTTGTGATAGACAAATAACAATAGCTAATATTGGAATTAATGGCATTAAAGGGACTTTAAATCCTCTTGGGAGTTGAGGATTAGTTTTTCTTAAGACTAAAACAGAAAGAGATACAAGGGTAAATGCTAATAATGTTCCTATTGAAACCATTTCTGAAAGAAAAGAAATTGGAAATAAACCTGAAATAACCATACATGCAATGGATACAATAATTGTAGTTTTATAAGGGGTTTTAAACTTTGAAATCTTTGAAAAGAGTTTTGGAAGTAGTCCATCCTTTGATATATTGTATGCAATTCGAGATAATCCTGTTTGCATTACCAATAGCACAGAGGTTATTCCAAAAATAGCTCCAATATTAACTACAACATTTAACCAACTGAAATTAGCACCCATTTCTGTGACTGCTAATGAAAATGGTGCTGGAACATTTAATTGAGTGTAATTAACTATTCCTGTTAAAACAAGAGATACTAAAACATATAATATTGTACATACAATTAATGATAAAACAATAGCTATTGGAATATTTCTTTTTGGATTTTTAGTTTCTTGAGATAATGTTGTAAGGGCATCAAACCCAATGTAAGATATGAATACTACTCCTGCTCCAGTTAGAATTCCAGAAAGTCCAAATTTTCCAAATGTGCCTGTATTTGGTGGTATAAATGGTATCCAATTACTTGGATTTATAAATGATATTCCAAATCCAATTACTAAAAAGATTACAATTATTTTAGTAAGAACTACCAATGTATTTGTCCAACTGGATTCTTTTATTCCTTTAATTACAATTACAGCTATTACAGCTATTATAAAAACAGCAGGTAAGTTTATTATGCTTCCTGATAATGTTAATCCAGTATTTGTTAAAGCAAATGTAGGGTTTAGTAAGTATTCTGGTAAATTTATTCCAATTATTGATAAAATATTATCAAAATATCCTGACCAACCTACAGAAACAGTAGATATGGATAAGGCATATTCTAATATTAAATCCCATCCAAGTACCCATGCAAATATCTCTCCCATTGTCAAGTAAGAGTAAGAATATGCACTTCCAGATATTGGTGCAAGTGAAACAAATTCAGCATAACATAGTGCAGCAAATAAACACCCAATAGCTGATATAATAAAGGATATTGTTATTGCTGGTCCTGCATGTTGGGATGCAGCAGTTCCAGTAATTACAAATATTCCACTGCCTACAATAGCTCCAATTCCTAATAAAACGATGCTAAAAAGAGATAAATCTCTTGATAGTTCGTTTTCTTCATTTATCTGTGTGGAAAAATCTTCAATAGTTTTTTTCCTAAAAATTTTTTTAATCATGAACTAATCTTATATCATATTTTCTTAGATGATATTAATTAATAGTTATTTACCTATCAATATTACTTATTTATTATTATATTATTTATTATATTATCTATTATTGTATTATTTTTATTATTATTTCTAATTTAAGTTTTATTTTTCATAAACTCCTGCACTTGCACTACTTTTTTCTACAAATAACACTAATGAACTGTCATATTCTTTAAAATCATTTAATAATGGAATTATTTCATCATCTGTTAAACGATCGAATACATAAACTAAAGTTTTTTGTTTGACTGGTTTTTCGTCAATAATCATATAACCTTCGGTTGTAAAGAGTGTATATCCTGGAACATTATTTTTTTCACATATTGAATCTATTTTGGATTCTAATTTATTAATATACTCTGTATTATTTGAATTATTACCTAAACCAATGTAAACTGTATGTTTGTTATGCATTTGTAATTGTAAATCATTATTTGAAAATAAACCTTGATGATCTGCTACAATTCCAACAATAGCTATTGTATTAATGACTACTAAAATAGCTACGATAATATTTATTTTTTTCATATCCATAGTTATTTACCTTCTTTTTTTTTATTTTAAATTAATTTAATTAATTTTAGTATTATTATTAAATATAAAATTATATTCAAAATATAAATTAAATAAATAATTTTAACATAATTTTTAGATTTTAATTGAAAAATTCTTAAGTTTAATTATTTATAAAAAAATTTGTTTTTTAACATTTATAAATATTTTCATTAAATAATATTAAAAATATATTTTAAATGCTTTTATTTAGATTATATAAATAGTAAAATAGTTAAATTTTGATTATATTGATTAAAATTAGTAATTTATTTAATTAACAATCATAATCTTTAATAAATAGAATATAATAAAAAATTAAATTTAAAAACTATGATATGAGTTCATTTAAATTCATATTATTCATTTTATTGGGTTATATTCTTTTATTTATTAAAAAAAGAAGTATAATTCTATGATCTTTTTATTAAATTTGTTTTATTCTTTTATTTTTATTAATTTAATAGATAAAATTTAATAGATAAAATTTAATAGATAAAATTTAATAGATAAAATTTAATAGATAAAATTTAATAGATAAAATTCGATATATATAAATATATCTTTTGTTAAATTATATACTTAACAGAGGAATTATAACATATTTAATATATTTTTTATTGATTTATATGTTTTAATTGTTAATGTATATGTTTTAATTGTATTTAATTTTAAAAGTACTTATATGCTATTTGAGGAGGATATTTCTATGGATATTAATTATAAAACGATATTTTTATTTATGGTTTTTATTGTAACTGTAATTGTTTTTTTAAGTCTTATAGACTATATATCTGGAAGTAATTTATTTGGAAGTTTCTTGTAATTATATTTTAAGAAGTTTTTATTAGTTAATTTTTTAATAATTAATTAATAAAACTAATTTTTATTGATTATTATTAAATTAGATTTTTAAATACTTAAAATATAAGTGATTTTACTTATTTTGATGTATGTAGGAGTTTTTTTTCCATGAATAAGAATACATTATATTTAATTGTGGCTTTTATAATAATTGTAATTGTTATTGTAATGGTTGCAAACTTTGTGTCTGGAAATCAATTATTTGGCGCTGTAGTTGTCCCTGGAGATTATATTGTGAGTGAAATCATTGGGAAATGGGGAAAATAATCTATTTTTAGGTATTATATCTTGTAAAAAGATAATAATGTTTTTTAATTTGGCGAAATAGTTATATGGTATTTTGTGTTGTTTCATTGGAAAAAGAGACTCTAAAAGTAAATTTGCTGATATTACTTGTCCTAATGAGAATTGTAGTGATTATAATAAAGTCAATAATTAAAATATTGTAGGTAATGGAACTTATTCTACTAAGAATGGTAAAGTTCGTCAATTTAAGTGTAATACTTGTGATAATGCTTTTAATTCTAATACAACTACTTTTTTCCTATGATTTACGGACAAATGATGATGACTTTTTTTTAAGTTTGAAAATGATTCTTAGTGGTAGGAGTTTAAGAGCTATTTCAAGGTCTTTAAATGTTAAAGTGGATACTGTTAGTAAATAGTTGAGTGTTGTTGCTGAGTATAGTGAAAAAGTGTATAAAGTATTAATGAAAGATTTAGATGTTTCTAAAGTTGAGTTTGATGAACTTATATGTTATGTTAGAAAAAAAGACTTCAGAACATGAAAGAAGAAGATGAGAAATAATAATACTTTTGTTTAAGCTTTAATTTAGATTGTAAAATAATATTATCTTCTATTTTTATTAATATGAGTTAAAAATCATTATATTGGCTATTTGAAGAAATTTAAATAAGTTATTATGCATTTATATTTTTATATTTAAATTATATTTTTTAATTATATTTTTCGATTATGTTTTAATGGAGAAATTTTCTGTGGATTTGAATAATAAAACAATATCTTTGATTGTATTTTTCATAGTAATCGTGGTTATTTTAATAATTACTGCTTCTTATGTGTCTGGAAGTCATTTATCTGGATGGTTGAGCCCAAATATTATCGATTGGTTAAGTAATCAATAGTTTTTTATTGAAAATAATAATTGTGGAAGCACTAAATTTTTTTATAAATAAAATAAGTTTTTATATGTTAAAATCTAATATATGATGTATATTATACATTTTGTTAAATATTATATGATGTTTGGAATATATTTTAAGTTTTTTTTTCGTTTTTTTTTTTGGTTTTTTTAATGAAATATATTTTTATTGAAATGGGGGTTTTTTTAATGAATTTGAATAAGAAAACATTATCTTTAATTTTTGTTTTCGCCATAATTATAATTGTTCTTATAGCTATTGCAAGTTATATGTCTGGAAATCAGTTATTTGGTATAATGAATAAGTCAGGAAGTAAGTTTTTTGCTACATTAATATCCTAAAACCTTTAAAATTATTATAATATATAAATTTATTAATATATAAATTTATTAATTATATATTTATTTTTTAAAATAATTTAATAATTATCGTTAAAATAATTAAATTTACTTTTAATGGAGTTTTTTCATATTTTTGAATAAGTAAATAATATTTTGATTATTATTTTTATTGTTCCTTTGATAGTGCCTGTGGTCGTGTTTGTGATTATTCCAGAGTATATGTCTGGAAATCAGTTATTTGGATTTGGATGGGAATTTTAAAACCTAAACCAAGAGCATAAATAATAAATTTTAGTCGAAATTATATATATTATTGATATTATTATTGATATTATTATTGATATTATTATTGATATTATTATTGATATTATTATTGATATTATTTATTCTCTTTTTAAAATATTATTTTACATATATTGGGAGATTTTCTATGGATTTGAATAATAAGACAATATCATTGATTGTAATTTTTATAGTAATTGTGGTTATTTTAATAATTGCTAGGTTT
>JAISIT010000211.1 GCA_031261915.1 Candidatus Methanoflexus mossambicus | reverse complement strand
TTTAAAGTTCCATTAATGCCATTAGTTCCAATTTTAGGAATAGCTATTTGTTTAGCTCAAATGATAGCACTTCCTGTCCCTACTTGGGAAAGATTAATCATTTGGATGATTCTTGGTCTCATCATCTATGGATTATATGGATTTAAACGAAGTAAATTAAATAAACAAACTCAAAAAGAACTTTAAAAAATTTTATGATAACTATTTTTAAAATAGCCAATATTAATTTATTTTTCTTTTCCAAACAGCAAGAGCATTAGATTTATTTAATAGCTCTTCTATTGGAATATTCATTGGACAAATATCGTTACAAGACAAAGATTTGCCACAATGAGTATAATAATGTTTGTTATATTGCTCCATCATTTTTTCTTTATGTTTCTCATCTTTTTCTTGAATTAAAAGTTTAAATGAATTAACCAAAGATAATGCACCATTAAAATCATTTTCAAGATTAAAATTAGGACATACTTCTAAACAACACCCACACATCAAACAACGAGAAGACTGATATTCTGCATTGTATTGATTTTTGCTTAACTTAGCATCACTTTCAAGATATAATTTCATTTCTTTTAAAGAATCAAAAACCATCTTTTTATTTACAATTAAATCATTTACTATTGGAAATTTACTTAATGGCTCCAAAGTTATTGTTTCTGAAACATTATTAGTTTTATTTTTATTAGTATTATCCAAAAGATCTATTAAAAAAGAAGAACAAGCTAATGATGGATTACCATTAATAATTATTCCACAAGCACCACATTTCTTTTGTAAACATCCACATTCCCAATTTATTTTAGAAGACATTTTCCCATTAATATCAACAATAGCTTCTCGAGAATTAATATCATCTATAACAAATGCAATGGATGAATTAATATCTCCCTCATAAACAAAAGTTTGAAAATAGCTATTTTTATTATTATTTTCAAAAAAAGTTCTTTTTATCTTAATATTAACAACTACCATTAATATATCTCCTTATTTTTCATTTTTCAATTCAGGAATATCTTCAAAATAAATATCAATTCCTCCAATATCATTTCCATTATAAATATCACTTTTTTTAGCATTATTTTTATTATCACTTACAATATTGTTGTTACTAAAACCAATATATTTAGCAACTGTAGTTTTTTTATAATTATCTAATGTTTTTGGATAATCTTTTCTATTATGAGAACCTCTTGTTTCTTTACGACTTAAAGCAGATTTTATCAATGCTTTTGAAAGCAAACATTGATTGTTAAATTGAAAATTTTCATATACTCCATTTGCAGAGTCATAATTATTATCTGCTTTTTTAATAAGATCATTTATATTTTCTAATCCATTTTTAAGCATTTCTTCATTTCTAACTATTCCTAAACACTTTTCTAAAATATTCCCCATTTCTTTTTTTAATAGTGATAATGAATAGTTATTATCTTTTTCTTTTAAAATAGCTATTTTTTCATTAAACTGTGCAAGAATATTTTGAGATATTAACTTCTCATCATTTTTATTCTTATTTTTTTGATTATCATTATTAATATTATTATTAATATTATTATTATTATTAGAATTACTATTATTAGAATTAGAATTAGGATTAAAATTAGAATTAAAATTAGAATTATTATTGTTATTAAAATTATAATTAGAGTTAATATTAGAATTAGAATTAGGATTAGGATTAGGATTATTATTAATATTATTAATATTGTTGTTATTATTACTATTACTATTGTTTTTGTTATTATTATTGTTATTATTGTTATTATTATCTTTAATGAATGTTTCAGCAGCTATTTTACCTCCGAATATAGCACCAAGAAGTGAATTTCCACCTAAACGATTAGCACCATGATACTGACAAGCACACTCTCCTGCAGCATAAAGGCCATTAATATTGGTTCTATGGTATTGATCTACTTTAATTCCACCCATAAAGTAATGAATTCCAGGGATTACATGAATAGGTTCAAATTTAGGATCTATATTGAAAAATGTTTTACAATCCTCAACAATGTCCAATAACTTGTTTTTTAAAACCTCGTCTGGAAGTTCAGTTAAATCTAAATAAACTATATTATCATCATAATTTCCATTATTTAAAATATTCCATATTTCATAAGAAACAACATCACGAGGCATTAAATTACCCAATTCTGGATATTTATCTTCCATGAAATAATATTTTTCACCATTTTTATAAACAAATAATCTACCACCTTCACCACGTGCTGCTTCACTTATTAATAAATGCTTTTTATGAAACTTTAAAGTGGTTGGATGATATTGAATAAATTCGCCGTTAGCTATTAAAACTCCAGAAGTGAAAAGATTGGCAGTTACGATTCCAGTGTTATCCAAAGAACCAGTAATATTATTAAATAACCCATGTAGCCCACCACTAGCTATTATCACCCCATCTGCCAAAATAGGAATTATTTCATTGGTATAATTATTAATTACAAGACAACCTCTACAAATCTCTATATTATCTATATTATTTAGATTATTTAGATTATCTTTTAATTTAATTAATTCAAGAAAACTATGAGAATTATATCTTTTAACCAAACCCATATCCTCGTATTTTCTTACATTTTGAATCATAGCAGTCATAATCTGTTTTCCTGAACTACTTTTAGCAAAGGCGGTTCTTTTCTTTTTTTGACCTCCAAAGTTCCTTAAATCAATATTACCATTAGAATCTCTATTAAAAATAACCCCATATTTATCAAGATTTTGAATAATATCTGGAGCATTATCAGTTAATGATTTAACGGCATTAGGATTTGCAAGATATAAACCTGCTTTTAAAGTATCTTCACAATGTTGAGTGACACTATCATTTTCGCCTTTAGTGTTAAGTGCTCCATTTATCCCTCCTTCAGCCATTACTGACTGTGCTCTTTCAGACGGCATCGTTGAAACCAATATTATTTCAATATTTTTACTATTTTTACTATTTTCATTATACTCATTATCTTCATTATATTCCTTATATTCCTTATATTCATTATTTTTAGTACTTTCATTATTTAAATCATTAGCAACTTTTATTTCATTTTCACAAGCAGTTATAGTGGCAGAAAGCCCAGCAAGTCCCGCTCCAATGATTATTAATTTTTTCATAAGAATTACCTTTAATATTCAATAATTATATTCAATAATTTTTATTTTTATTGATAATATTCATACCATTAATTCTAATAATATTAATCTTAATAATATTGATTTTAATAATAGTAAATTTAATAATAGTAAATATTCTAATAATAAATTTAATAATAATTAATATTATTCATTATTTAAATAAATATATTAAATATATTAAAAATATTAAAAATATTGAAAAATTATTAGGAATTATTAAGAATTATTAAGACATGAAACCTGATTGCCAAGCAATAAAATAAAGTATTGTAGCTATTGTAAATATTAGTAAAAATATGGATAAAATAAGGAAAATATCTCTTTTCCGTTCTTTATATTTAATTATTCCTAAAGAACTTAACATAGGTTCTACATTAACAAAAATATGCACAAATAACGCTACAATAAGCAATATTTGAGCTATGAGTCGTATTATATTAAATTCATAAAGAACATATTGCCCATTAATCATTCCTCCAAATAAAGAAATATGGAAAAACAACAAGACAATTATTAAAATACCACTTATCCTTCTAGTCCAAAACAAGCTATTTTGTTTTAAATACCATTTTCCTTCACCTTTAACACTTACAATCGCATCTTTTGTAAATATTATTCCTAAAATAGTATGAATAACCAATAATACGACAGCAAGCCATGAAATAATTTTCATATCAACATAAGTAAGAACATTAGATAAAATTAAACTTCCAATTGTCCCATGAAGCAAAACAACTAATATTAATACAATTGAAAGAATTATATTAAATTTTCTTAGATGAAAATATATTTTACTTGATTTAAACTCTTTTTTTTTAAAATTATTAGTATCCATAATAATTGACCACAATCTATTTGTTTTAGTTTTACATGATAAGAATTTCAATTATCTTAATAATTTTTAACTATTTTAATACATTTAATTATTTAAATATTAAGCTACTGGTTCGTTCAGCTCTTCCATTATAACTACTACTTCATCTAATTGATTTTCTATAAATGTTGTTATAATGTCTGTTGTAGTAACTCCCTTTAATTCTGCATAGCTTTTAACATAATCCATTAATCTTTTATTAAATCTAAAATTATACTGTTCTTTTTTATCTAATTCTTTTTTTATTCTCTACCATGTCCTTTAAAAGTACTCCTACTTTTTTATCTTCTACTTGTTCGCTTGGTGGTTTATCATTAACCATAGCTATAAACCTCTTTTAAGAACATTATTGTAGTACTTCCACACCTTTATTATTAAAAGTGTAGCCCCCTATATCGTATAAAAACCTTTTACTTAGTTCAATAAGAACATGGCAATAATTTTAATCATTGTCAAAATAATAGAAATCGCTAATAATAGCAATTCTAAAAGTTTAAATGAGTGCATTAATACCACCCCCTACATTTAAGTAGGAGTAAAAAGAAAAATATACTAGTGTTGTTGAGTATATTAGTGTCTTTAAACTCCTCTATTAAGCAATATATTATATATTGCCTTGTTTATGTGTGTTAAATTCCTTTAACCTATAGGAGGCTACAATTAATAATTAAACTTTATAATATAAAAAACATCATGTTTATATATAATAAAAAATATAATAATAGTTAGTGTTGTTGTGTATTGGTGTCTTTGGAAGCTCTTCTATAAGCTTCCTACTCCCATACTATTTAATATAATTATTTTTTTATACAATTTTTTAAACATTTATTATTATCATTATATTATAATAACTCTTTTTAGTACATGATTAATATTTATAATTGTCATATAAATATTCATTTTTGTAAAGGTTTGTGAAATCTTAAGATAATTTTTAAATCTTAATACTTTTATAAATAATAATGATACTAATAATAAAAACAAACTTTTAAAAAAAGTTTGATCAAAAAGTTCTATCAAAACTAAAACCAAATCAAATAGAAATTTTTACTTAATATAAAATCAAACTTTTAAAAAAAGTTTGATCAAAAAG
>JAISIT010000171.1 GCA_031261915.1 Candidatus Methanoflexus mossambicus | reverse complement strand
CATGGAAAAACTACATTGTTAGATTATATACGAGGTAGTGGAATAGCTGATAATGAAGCTGGTGGAATTACTCAGCATATTGGTGCTACTGAAATTCCAATAACTACAATTAATGCTATTTGTGGAGATTTCATTAAATCTCTTAAAATAATAGAAACTATTCCTGGCTTGTTTTTCATAGATACTCCTGGACACGAGGCATTTACTTCCCTTCGAAAACGTGGAGGTGCCTTAGCAGACTTAGCTATTTTAATTTTAGATGTGACTGAAGGGTTTAAACCTCAAACATTTGAAGCATTAAATATTTTAAAAAGATATAAAACTCCTTTTATTGTTGCTGCAAATAAGATTGATAAAATTTATGGTTGGCAAAAGAATAATGGAGAATCTTTTTCAAAATCATTTAAAAAACAAGCTAAAAGCACTCAACAAGATTTAGATATGAAAATCTATGACCTTGTTGGAATCTTACATAGAGAAGGTTTTCAAAGTGAACGTTTTGATAGAGTTTCTGATTTTGCAAGTCAAATATCCATAATTCCAATAAGTGCTAGAACTGGTGAAGGGATAATTGAACTTTTAGCAATGCTTTTAGGTTTGGCTCAAGAATATCTCACACAACAACTTCAAATAGAGGAATCTTCTCCTGCAAAGGGTAGTGTTCTTGAAATTAAAGAAGAACATGGTTTAGGTG
This sequence comes from Candidatus Methanoflexus mossambicus, assembly GCA_031261915.1. Taxonomy (GTDB): domain Archaea; phylum Methanobacteriota; class Methanobacteria; order Methanobacteriales; family Methanobacteriaceae; genus Methanoflexus; species Methanoflexus mossambicus. The sequence continues at coordinate 2,283 of JAISIT010000171.1, read as the reverse complement.
TTACTATTGACACAATTATCTATGATGGAATCTTAAAGAAAAATGATGAGATTTTATTAATGGAAAAAGACAATATTTTAAAAACTAAAGTTAAAGCTATTTTAAAACCAAACCCTCTTGAAGAAATTAGGGAGTCTAAAAGTACTTTTACAATGATTGATGAAGTTGTTGCTGCTGCAGGAGTAAAAATAGCTGCTCCTAATTTAAATGATGTGGTATCTGGTTCTCCACTTCGAGTTTTTAAAGAAGGAGATAACTGTGAGGAAGAACTTTTAAAAGAACTTGAAGAAATAACTATTGATACTGATGAAACTGGTGTTTTAGTTAAAGCAGATACTCTTGGATCTTTAGAGGCAGTTGTTAGTTTACTTAAAGATTTAAAGATTCCTATCAAAACTGCTGATATTGGGGATGTTACAAGAAAAGATGTTATTAATGCATCTATTGTTGAAAAGGAAGATTCCAATTATGGTGTTATTATTGCATTTAATGTTAAAGTTCATCCACAAGCAGAAGAAGATTTGAAGAATTCTGAAGTTAAACTTTTCCAAGGTAATATAATTTATCAGATTATTGAAGATTATGATCAGTGGATTAAAGATAAAGAAGAAGCTGCTAAAAATCTTTGGATGGATAAAATTGTTAGACCTGCTAAATTTAGAATTATTCCTAAATTAATATTTAGACAAAGTAAACCAGCTATTTGTGGAATAGAAGTTTTAAGTGGAACAATTAAGCAAGGTTATTCTTTAATGAACTTTGAAGGTGTGGCTCTTGGTTCTGTTGAAAGTATGCAGGAAAAGAAAGAAAATCTTCAATCTATTTCTAAAGGTCAAAAAATAGCTATGGCTATGAAAAATGCTGTTGTTGGGAAGAATTTTGAGGAAGGAGATATTCTTTATATTGATATTCCTGAAAAACATTATAAAATTTTAGAACGTGAATTTAAAAAGAAATTATCAGAAGATGAATTTGAAACATTGTATGAAATTCGCGACATCAAAAGAAAAACTAATCCTAATTGGGGAGAATTAGGTCTTTTTGAGACTTAATTACCATATACTTAAATTACAATATATTAATTATCATATATTTAATTATTAATTTTAGTTTAATTAGTAATTTTTAGTTTAATTATATTAATTTTTAATTATATTAATTTTTAATTATATTAATTTTAATTTAATACAAGCTCATATTTACTTATAATAAAGGAGGAAATTTCATGGTATTTAAAGTTGTTGTTTCAGACAAAGAGAAATCTTATCAACTTGAAAGTGATGATTCAGTCAATAGACAATTTGTAGGATTAACCATTGGAGATACTTTTAATGGAACATTAGTTGGTTTAGATGGATACACATTAAAAATCACTGGTGGAAGTGATAAAAACGGTTTTCCAATGAAAAAAGATATTGATGGTCAAAGAAGAATAAAAAGTTTACTTACTGGTGGCATTGGGTATAAACCTAAAGCAGATGGTGTTAAAAGAAGAAAAACTATTCGAGGAAACATGATTTCTGATGATATTGTTCAAATAAACACTATTGTTGATGTTGCAGGTAATAAAACTATTGATGAGATTTTAAATCCTGAACCAGTTGAAGAAGAAAGTGAAAATTCAGAAGAATAAGATTATTTATTTTAGTATTAATTTTTATTAATTTTATTTTATTATTTTAATTATTTATTAGCTTTTTTAACATATAATTTTAATTTTTGATGCTATTTTATAGTTTATTTTTTCTTAATTTTTTTATTTAATTATTATTTTTATATAACGTTTTTAAATTTTTTAAAGTTTTTTATTTTTTTAATTTTAATAATGATTATAATTTTTACTATAATTATTTATTATTACTATAATTATTTTTAACAAATTAAGTTTTATAAAATTAGTAATTAGTAATTAATAATTTTTATACTAATGTTATAAATAAAATGAGTGATATATAATATAATAAATAAACTCCATAAATATGTATTAATTTTATAATTATATTATTAATTACTCTCTTAATCATATTTATCTTAATCATATTTATCTTAATTTATCTTATCATAGTTATCTTATCATATTTATCTTAATAATATTTATTGTTATATTCATATAGAATTCCATTTTATTATTAATATTATTTTTAATTTATTTAATCTTTAATACTAATAGCAGGTGAATACTTGAAAATACAAGCGGATGTTAACATAGGATTGGTTGGTCATGTCGATCATGGTAAAACAACTCTAACTAAAGCATTATCTGGAGTATGGACTGATACTCAT
>JAISIT010000140.1 GCA_031261915.1 Candidatus Methanoflexus mossambicus | reverse complement strand
ATTAAAATTTATATTAAAATTAAAATTTATATTAAAATTAAAATTTATATTAAAATTAAAATTTATATTAAAATTAAAATTTATATTAAAATTAGAATTAAAATTAAAATTAAAATTTATATTAAAATTAGAATTAAAATTAAAATTAGAATTAATATTAAAATTAAAATGTATATCAAAAATTAAATTAAATTAAATTAAAAAACTAAATATTTTATTGCACATATAATTATATGTTATATGTTATATGTCTAAATTTCTAACATTTAATGCATTATCCTCAATAAATTTACGTCTTGGAGCTACATCTTCACCCATAAGTATTTTAAAGGTTTCATCTGCTATTTCGGCATCTTCCACTCCTATTTTAATAAGATTCCTTGTATTGATATTCATCGTGGTTTCTCTAAGTTCAATAGGATCCATTTCCCCTAAACCTTTCATTCTACCAATTTCATACTTAGTTTTCTCACCTAAAGTAGCTAAATATTCATCAAGCTCTTCTTGGTTTAAAACATACTTATTCGTTTTACCATGACTTATTTTGAAAAGTGGAGGTTGAGCAGCATAGATATGACCTTGTTTGACAAGTTCTGGAAAGTGTCTATAGAAAAAGGTTAAAAGTAAAGTTCTAATATGTGCTCCATCCACATCTGCATCGGTCATTATGATAATCTTATTGTATCTAAGCTTTTTAATATCAAATTCATCTTTACCAATGCCTGTTCCAAAAGCAGTTATTAAACTCCTAATTTCATCATTATTTAAAATTCTATCTAACCTTGTTTTTTCAACATTTAAAATTTTTCCACGAATCGGTAAAACAGCTTGAGTAAATGAATCTCTACCTTGTTTAGCAGGTCCTGCAGCAGAGTTTCCTTCTACAATAAATAATTCACTTTTAGAAACATCCTTTGTTGAACAATCAGTTAATTTTCCCCATTGATTTGTAAGTTCTAAACCACCTTTACGCCGGGTTAAATCTCTTGCTTTTTTAGCAGCTATTCTTGATTTAAATGCATCAAAAGCTTTCTCACAAATTAACTTTGCTTCATTTGGATTTTCAAGTAAATATTTATTTAATCCTTTAGAAAAAATCTCACGTGCAATAGTTTTTACTTCAGAATTACCTAATTTTGTTTTTGTTTGACCTTCAAACTGAGGATTAGGGTGTTTACAGGAAATAATCATGGTTATTCCTTCACGAACATCGTCTCCTGTTAATCCATCATCTTTAAAATCTTTATCTTTAAATATTTTTTTATCTAAACCATATTTTTTTATTTCCTTTGTTAAAGCTGATTTAACACCATCTTCATGAGTTCCACCCTCAGGAGTAACAATATTATTAACAAAAGATTTAATAGCCGAAGTATAAGATTTATGAACATATTGTAAAGCCACTTCGATTACCACATCATCTTTTTCATCTTCAACATGAATAACTTTCTTGTTTAATGTATTTTTACCTTTATTGATTAATTCAACATATTCTGTTATCCCACCATCATATCTAAATTCAAGATGTTTCACTTTACTATTATCATCAGTTTGACTAATATCTTGGTTAATAGCTATTTTTTCATCTCGTTCATCAGTTAAACTAATTTTTAATCCTTTATTTAAAAAAGCTAATTCTTGAAGACGTTTTCTTAATTTTTCAAATGAAAATTCCGTGGATTCCGTGAAAATTAAAGGATCTGGTTTGAATGTAACCTCAGTTCCAGTTTTATCATCATCATAAGTTCCAATAACCTCTAATTTTTTAACAACATTTCCACCGTCTTTAAATTCCATATAATGTTTTTTTCCATCCCTAAAAACAGTCACTTTTAAAAAACTACTTAAAGCATTTGTAACACTTGCACCAACACCATGTAAACCACCAGCTACCTTGTATCCTCCACCTTTACCAAATTTTCCTCCAGCATGTAATGTTGTGAAAACCGTTTCTATTGTAGAAAGACCTGTTTTTTCATTTATTCCTGTAGGAATTCCACGACCATTATCAATAACAGTTATTGAATTGTCTGGACGAATTATAACATCGATTTTATCTGCATATCCTGCTAATGCCTCATCAATAGAGTTATCAACGATTTCCCACACTAAATGATGAAAACCTTCAAAACTGGTATTACCAATATACATTCCTGGACGAATTCTAACTGCTTCTAATCCTTCTAATGCCTCAATATCTTTATCATCATAATCCCCATGAGAAGTATTTTTAATTTCATTTCCATCTAGATCATCATTTACATTATTATTATTATTATTATTATTATTATCTTCTTGGTTATTCTTTTCAGTATTTTTTTCGTTTTTATTATCTATCATGTTTTCATCTTTAAATTATAACATTTATAATTAATTAAATAAAAATTGTAAAAATAATTTGTAAAAATAATATAACTAAATTAAATAAAAATTGTAAAAATAATATTATCCATATATAAATTAATTTAAATAATAAAGTAAATTTAAATAATAATTAATTGATTTAATATATATAATTAAAATTTTATAAACATAAAATAAATTAATAAAAGAGAACATAAAAAAATTAAAGAAAAATAGTAATATTACATTAATAAAAATTTATAATACTTTTAAAGATTATATGATTTTAAAAATAATTTTTCAAATAATCCAAAATATATTAAAGTTTATACACATATATTAATATAGTTATTTTTATATATAAATCTTTTCATTTTTAAAAAATTTATTATTTATATCTTTTTTATATAAAAATAAAAATATTCAAATTTTTAAATAATAGTATTTAAATTATTAAAAATTAATACTAAATAAAATATTTTTAATATGAAAAAAATAAAAATTAAAAAACAAAAAAAGTTATTACTAATATTAAAAAATACAAGAAAAAGTATTAATGCCAATATAAAAAAAATATAAAAAAAATATAAAAAAATGAAAAAAAGAGGAAATTATTAATTAAAATGTATAATCAAGAAAACTATTAAAAATAAAAATAAAAATAAAAAAAATTAAAAAAAAAGAAAACTATTAAAAATATGTTTATTCTAATAATTCCAATTTCCAAGCAGAAAAAGTGAAAATAATAGATCCAATTAAAACAAAAATTAAAATCCAAGACATATTAATGTTGAAATTAAAACCTTCCTCTGGAAAACTGACTAAAGGAGCATTAAGCGCTGTGGTGTTATTAGTCGTAGTATTTACAGAAGAAATATTCTCATTATTAATCACTGAATTATCATTCCCAGAATCGTCTACAATTTGATTATCAATATTTGAAGTTGATGTAGATGGCTGAGGAGACGGAGATGGCTGAGGAGAAGGTTGTGAATCAGAGGAATCATCAGGAAAAGTAATATATGATTCTTCAGACCCATCTCCACCATCAGAACCAGACCCTTCTTCTGCAGCAAAAATAACTGATATTGAAGATAAACATAAGAAAATAATTAAAGAAATTGAAAAAATTTTTAAATAATTAATTTTATCATCCCCCATGAAAAGATTAATTAAAGATTAAAAGATTAATTAAAGATTAAAAGATTATTAGAGTAAATTAAAAAATAATAAAAATTAATAAAAATTAATCTAAAAATCCAAGTTTCCAAGCAATAGCTATTAAAACAACAATAGCTATTAAAATAATTAAAATAATCCAAGAAATATTGAAATCAAAATTAGAACCTTCATCTTGGGTTTCATTAGTTGTATTCTCTACAACAGAAGTATTATTAACAACAGATGATTCAGAATCAGCATTATTAGAATCAGAACCTACATTAGAACTTGTAGTTTGGCTAGACCCACTTGAGTCACCATTATTATTCGTTGTTGATTGTTGTGTGGAACCACCTTCAGAACCAGAATTATCAGGACTTGCAGAACCACCACCCTCAGAACCAGAACCAGTTGATGGAGGATCGTTAGTTCCATCATTTTGTGTAGATGCAACAAATCCTATAGATGAAAAAATCATTAAAGCAATCAAACAAATTGAAAAAATTTTTAAAAATTTAATATTAATCTCTCCTAAAGAATTTAAATAACTTTGACTTAAAATAATATAAAAAAATGGAAGTAAAGTATAAAATAATGATATAAAATAAAATAATAATATAATACTAAATAATATAATATAATGCTATAATAATATAATATAATATAATACAAATAATATAATATAATATAATCTAAATAATATTATAATATAATGATATATGAGAATATAAGTTAAAATAATATATAATATAATTAAAATAAATTATAGAACATAATATTATAATTTTATTTTTTCATATTAATAAAGTTTTATTTTTTTTATTTTAAACTTGAAAATTAAATAAATTATTTCATTAATTTTTGATATAATAAAGGCATAAAAGTTCCAATATCTGTCACAACACTTACTACTTGGGCACTTCCTCTATCTGCAAGTTTTGTAACTGCTGCAGGATTAATATCTACACATATACTCTTAACTTTAGAAGAAATAATGTTTCCAGTAGCTATTGAATGTAACATCGTAGCTATCATGATAACCATGTCAACATTCTGAAGATATTCTCTCATTTTCTCTTGTGCTTTGATAACATCAGTTATAACATCAGGTAATGGACCATCATCACGAATTGATCCAGCAAGAACATAAGGAACATTATTTTTAATACATTGATACATTATACCTTTTTTTAAAATTCCATTATCAACGGCATTTTTAATAGAACCTGCATTGTTAATTTCATTAATAGCTCGTATATGATGCCTATGACCTCGTTTAACAACATTTCCAGTTTTTATACAAACACCTAAAGATGTTCCATACATAGCAGATTCAATATCATGTGTTGCAAGAGCATTTCCAGCAAAAAGGTAATCAACATACTCCTCAGATATTAACTCTGCCAATAAATCAGCAGATCCCGTATGAACAATAGCTGGACCTCCAACAATAGCTATTTTTCCACCTTTAGATTTAATTTCTTTTATTTCTGATGCAATATTTTCAATTGTAGAATTTAAAGGTTTTTCACTACTAACATCACTATTCATAAATTCAAAAACACCTTTTTTGCCTCTTGGGCGTTGAGGTGGAGATACTCTTATTCCTTCCCTTCCAACTACAATTAAATCTCCCTTTTTAATTTGACCTAAAGGTTTACATGATGCAACAGATTGCACCTCATCTACAACAATCATACAATCCATTTCAATATCTTTAACTAAAATCCAATCCCCATTATATAAAATATGTGTTGTATGGTTAGTTGTTGAATAAAAATTTTCTGGAACAACCTTATCTTTAGGAGAAACTATTAATTCTGCTTCTTTAATTTCAGATATTGATGCCCCAAGTTCACTTAATTCATCAAGAATAGAATCCAATAACTGTGGAGTTTCTGCTTCAATTAAAATCTTTGCCCTTGAAACATCAGACTTTTTTTTACCCACAATAAACTCCAATATATTGAAGTCCCCACCATAATCCATTATAATATCTAATGCTTTAGGCAAAGTTAATGAGTCAATAATATGTCCAATAAGCTCTATTTCTCTTGTATTCATGTTAAAACCTTAAATTAGACTATATATCCATTATAAGTATTATATTGTTATTGTTAATTAAAAAAAATTAAAAAAAAATTAAAAAAAAAATTAAAAAAAAAATTAAAAAAAAAATTAAAAAAAAAAAAAATAAAAAAAAGTTATGAAATTTTAATAAAAATAAAATATTATATAATAAACTATTAAATATTGAATAAATAAATGTAAAAGCCAAAGACGGGATTTGAACCCGCAGTATCCACATTACGAGTGTGGCGCATTGCCAGGTTATGCTACTTTGGCAAAAAAGACAATAATCATCAAATGATGTTAAAATTATAGTTGAATTATAGTTGAATTATAAAAATTTAATTTGATTATTAATTTAAATTTAATAAAAAATATTTTTTCATAAAAACCAGTTTTGAATAAACTAATTTTCTAATACTATAATATATATTATTATCTTCATCATATTTAAAATTTTAGGAAAAAGAACTTGTTAAGTTTTGTAATATTACTTAAAAATTTTTTCACATATTAATTAATATTCAAAAATAATTTCAAAAAATGATATATTTCATTAAAATCTAAAGATATTATTTTACTTGAATATATATTCTAATACACTTATTATTTTAATTATTATTTTAATTATTATTTTAATTACGAAGATATTTAAAAAATAAAATAAAATTAGTAAATATTTTTTTATTTAAAATCATATTTTTCAAGTTCAAACTATTCATTTTAGTATTAAATAAATTATATATTTTAAAATCAAATTTAAAAATAATTATTATCAATAAAAATAGGTTTTTAGCTATTCTAAATATTAAATAGTTTTAGTAATAATAAAATTAAAAATAAAAATAAAATTAAAAATAAAATTAAAAATAAAATTAAAAATAAAATTAAAAATAAAAATAAAATTAATATTTAAATAATGTTAACACAAAGAAAAACAATTATAAAATAGTTTTAGCTATTTCTAAGGATTCTTCTTTTTTTGTATGTAAGTTTTCAAAGAATTCACCCATTAACTCTGCTGTCATTGCCTTACAATGTCCACAAAGAAGTTCTCCAGATTTACATTCATCATAAATTTCTTTTAATTTTTTATCGTCCTCAATTAAATGATAAACAAGCATTTCATAGATAACACATCTGTCTGGACAACCACCAAGTTCTTTTTGTTCTTGAAGTGATTCTCTACCTCCAGTTTTAGCAGTTTTAGTTTTTTTTTCTGCTTCTTTTGGAGAATCATTTAAGAAAATAGCTGTCTTTGGTTGACTACTGCTCATTTTTCCACCAGTAAGCCCTGTGATGAATCTATGATATGTTGAAGCTGGGGAGATTAAACCTAATTCTTCTCTAAATTTATATGCAATATCTCTCGTTAGACGAATATGAGGATCTTGGTCTACTCCAACAGGAACCACTACATTCTTTGGACCTCCAAAATTCTCATGCTGAGGAAGTAAAATGTCTCCTACTTGGATAATTGGAGCATAAAGATGTGCAATATTCGTAGTGTTATTAAATCCATAAATAGCTTTCATATCTGCTAAATTAACCTTTTTAGAAAGTTGATATGAAAAATCATTTAAAGTTGACTCTTCACTTTGAAGATAAGTATAAATATTCTCATCTGTTAAATCTAAGCCAAGAGCAATATAGTTTGAAAGGTATTCATTAATAGCTATTTCCTTACCTTGCGAAAAAGATATGTTTCTTGCAGCATAAGCTTCCATATCAGCTATTGAAAGAGATAAATAACCTCCTTGTTCATGATACCATTTCAATTGATCAACAACCATTTTATGACCAATATGCATCTTTCCACTTGGCATCATACCAGTAACAACTGCAAAATCTTGTTTATCATTTATAAGTTTAGCTATTTTATCAAAATCCCTATAACCAAATATTACGCCTCGTTTCATAAGAGTAGAAGGATTTTTAACTTTCTTTAAAATTTCTGAAAATTTCTTTATTCCAAATTGATTTACTAACTTTTCATAATCTAACTCTGAGGACGCCCATGGATCTATCATATTTTCTCCTAAAATTACTAAAAATGATTAAAAATTACTAATAGAATATCTAAAAATATATTTTAGTAAAATAATCCTTTTCAACTTTGATTTTAAACTGCTTTATTAAAATAAACTAAAATAATAGATAATACAATTGAAAATGTGAATTATGGTTTTCGGATAATATCTAAAATTAAGATATCATTTAAATTAATACAAGTTTATTATATTTTTAATTATACTTTTAATTATACTTTTAATTATATTTTTAATTATATTTCATTTTGTTTTTATATTTTATGTTATCATTTATGTTAAATATTTTATGTGATTTTTCTAATTATTTTAAATATTTTAGGATTTTATAATAGAATTAATAAAGTTAACACTCATTTTGTAAATAAATCTATGATTTGATGAAAAATAAATATAAAAAAGTTTAGTTTTTAAATTATTTAACAACAGGGTGTCTGATTTTCATTAAAAATTCAATGCCAAAAATAGAGTAATTTTATATAATTATTATATTACTAAATTTGATTATTAAAAATACAATTTTTAAATCTTTTATTTTTCTAAATATCAATAATAAAGCTATTATTAACTAAATAAATATTATTTATTTTTTTTTAAAAATGTCAATTTTATAACTAAAGATAAATTAGATTATTTAAGTTTTTATATCTTATTTAGTTTTAATTATTAATTTAAATTAATTTTAATTTGAACTTTTAAAATTAAATCCTCATATTTTTAGAAATATGTAAAATAACTATTTTCATATATTCAAATTTTAATAATTTTCAAACACTCTGTTTAACAATATAAAATTCAACAAAACACTAAATCAGTATATATTATTTTTGAACTGTCAAAATCAACTGGTTGAAAAATTATTAATTTTAAATTTTATTAAAAAGTAATTAAATTAAATTTTAAAAAATTTCAATAGTTTTTATTATAATTTGAACCAAATAAAATTGACATAATCAAAAATACTAAATTACTAAAATACTAAATTACTCTGTAATATCCTTCCTTTTTTTCTTTTTTCTTCTTGCAATTATAGCTATTAAGAATAAGAATATTATTAAAATAGCTATTAAAGGAACACCAGTAGTTTTCATACTCGCACCACCATTATCACCACCACTGCCATTAGTATCATTACCTCCATTATCACTACCATTATCAACTACATTCAAAATTCCAATGTCTTCAGAAGCATTATATTGATTATTACCTTCAAATACTCCAAGAACATGGAAAATACCAGCATGTTTTGGAATATAAGGCAAAGTAGCTATTCCATCAATATCCGTAAGAGCAGAACCCACATATTTACCATTAACATAAAATTTAACTCTTACACCAGAAATAGGATTACCATAATCATCAGTTACTTTAGCAGTTAATTTTACTTTTTTACCTATATCAGAACTAAAATCATTAACAATAATATGAGAAGCACTTCTATTGGTTTTATTAGAATGTATATGAGACTTCATAACTCCATGACCAACTGTAGGATAATATCTTTCACTACCATTAAATACCGCATTAATAGATGTTTTGGTATTCACTACATGGACAGGGATATGGATCATACCCTTTTCATCGGTGATGAAATGACCAATAGAAACACCATCAATTATGATTTCAACAGATTCACCCACAATAGGATTACCAAACTCATCTACTAAAGTTACATTAACAACAACATCATCACCAACATAGCTATTTGCAGGAACATCAATCACAATTTCAGTATCCAGCAAATCAGATACAATAACACTACTAGCATTACCAGGAGCATACTCATCATTACCACCAAAAGTAACATTAACATCCTCAATAGGATCCGTAACCGTCACATTAACATATATTCTACCATCCTCATCTGTTGTGAAATTACCAATAAATTTACCATCAATAACAACATCAACAGTGATATTAGCTATTGGATTACCATCCTTATCAGTAACAGTAATATTAACAGTCACATTATCACCAACAGTAGTATTTTCAGGAACATCAACAGTGATATTAACCTTTTTATTAGGAGTTACAGTAATATTAGTTTCATTAGTCGTATTAGTATCGTTACCATAGCTTGTTACATTAATACGATTAGTTATAATGCCTGTAGCATTAGTTGTGAAATTAACCACAATAACTATACTACTATTAGCTTTAAGATCCCAAACAGTCCAAGTATCAGTATTACCATTAAAGTATACACCCGTTGCATTACCAGAATAAATAACATTATAATCATTATAAACTAAATCACTACTATTAAAGTAATCTGTAACATTGAAATCACCAGAAACATCACCATTATTAATTATAGTAATATTATAAGAAACAACATCACCAAGAACAGCACTAGTAACATTAGCTTTCTTAATAGCAGTAATATTAACAGAACCATTAACCGTAACATTCGTCTCATTAGTAATATTCGTATCATTACCAATACCACTAACATTAACATAATTCGCCACAACACCCGTAGCATTAACCGTAAAGTTAACAATAATAACAACAGAACTATTAGCTTTTAAATCCCAAACAGTCCAACTACCATCACCATTATAACTAATATTCGTCGCATTACCATCAATAATCACAAGATAATTACCAATAATTAAATCACGATTATTCCAATAATCCGTAACATTGAAATCACCACTAACATCACCATTATTAATTATAGTAATATTATAAGAAACAACATCGCCAAGAACAGCACTAGTAACATTAGCTTTCTTAATAGCAGTAATATTAACAGAACCATTAACCTCAATAGAAGCATTATTATAATTAACAGTTCCATTTTCATTAATAACTTTAATATGATTTGTGATAATACCTGTAGCATTAGCAATAAAAGTAACATTCCAGCTAGCACTCTCACCAGCATGCAAATCCGTGATATTCCAAACAAAATCACCAAGATACTTTACCTTAGAACCATTACCAGAATTAATAACAAAACTACCATTAATATAGACTAAATCATAGCTATTATAATAATCTATAACACTAAAGTCTTCACTATGATTGCCATTATTAGTAACAGTAATAGTATAAACCACATGATCTCCTAAAACACCATTACTTACATTAGCAGTCTTAACAATACTAATATTTACAACCCTATTAACCACAATATTCGTTTCATTCTCAGTGACATTATCATCGCCAAAACTTGTCACATTAATATAATTAGTCACAATACCCGTAGCATTAGTTGTGAAATTAACCACGATAATTATCGTGCTATTAGCATTAAGATCCCAAATAGTCCAAGTCTTAGTCACATTATCAAAGGCAACATTACTCGCATTACCCTCGAAAACAACACTATAATCCTCAAAGACTAAATCCTGACCATACCAATAATCCGTAACATTGAAATCACCACTAACATCACCATTATTCGCAATAGTAATATTATAACTCACAGAATCGCCAATAACAACAGAAGACACATTAGCAGTCTTAGTAGCCGTAATATTAGCAGAACCATTAACCGTAATATTCGTCTC